>JAUPKQ010000139.1 GCA_030837345.1 Actinomycetota bacterium
CACCGGGGCTGCGGGAGCCGGAGCGGCGGGCGCCGGTGCCACGGGCGCCGGGGTAGTGGGCGCCGCGGCGGCCGGAGCCGGAGCGGCGGGAGCCGGTGCCGACGGTGCCGGCGGTCCCGGGCGAGGGGCCGGCGACGGTCCGGGACGACCTCCCGGAACCGGGGCGGCCGGACGGGGACCGGGAGTTGCCCGAGGACCCGGCTTGGCGACCGGACGGGGGGACGGGGAGGACCCGCCCTCGGTGCTCAGCTGCTCGCGCAGCCGACGGACGACGGGCGGTTCAACGGTCGACGACGCCGACCGGACGAACTCGCCGAGCTCTTGGAGCTTGGTCATCACGACCTTGCTCTCGACCCCGAGCTCCTTGGCGAGCTCGTAGACCCGGACCTTTGCCACTTCTCTCCTGTCTCGGTCCGACCGGGACAGGACGGACCGTCATTACAGCTGGGGGCTGCTCATCGCTGCGTGCTCATCGCGCGCTCATCGGGTGCTCATCGCTCTCGACCCGCTTCCGACGTGGACGGTTCTGGCTGAATCACGTGCCCCGGGTCAGACCCGGGAAGGGTTTCACGCCCGGCTGAGACGGACGCCCGTAACGGCGCGAGGTCCAGCGGGCCCGGATGTCGCAGGGCCCGCGGGAACGCCCGACGGCGTTCAGCGGCGTCCAGGCAGGACGGTTCGGGGTGCAACCAGGCACCTCGGCCGCCCGACCGGCGATCGGGATCGGGGAGGACGGACAGGCGTCCGTCCACCTCGGCCACGATCACTCGCAGCAGGACGGTCCGGAGACCACGTTCCCGACATCCTACGCACGTTCGAACAGGCCCCTGAAGGAGCCTGGCGTCGTGAGTGGGAGCGGGGAGCGCGTCACCGGACCCGGACAGTCTAGCGCGCCGTTCGCCGCCGGATTTCCCAGGACGAACAGTCGTCCGGGTCACCGGTCCGGAGAGGATTCGACGTCCGGCCGGATGTCGATCCGCCAGCCGGTGAGTTTGGCGGCCAGCCGGGCGTTTTGCCCCTCCTTGCCGATGGCCAGTGACAACTGGTAGTCGGGGACGACGACCCGCGCCGAGCGGGCGGCCGCGTCGACGACCTGGACGGCGTCGACCTTGGCCGGGGACAGCGCGGCCGCCACGAACCGGGCCGGGTCCTCGCTGAAGTCAATGATGTCGATCTTCTCGCCGTGCAGCTCGTTGACGACGGCACGCACCCGTGTCCCCATCGGACCGATGCAGGCGCCCTTGGCGTTGACCTCCGGAACCGTCGAGCGCACCGCGACCTTGCTGCGGTGCCCGGCCTCGCGGGCGAGAGCGACGATCTCCACGGTCCCGTCGGCGACCTCCGGGACCTCCAGCGCGAAGAGCTTGCGCACGAGGTTCGGGTGGGTGCGCGAGAGGGTGATCGAGGGACCCTTGGGGCCCTTGCGGACACCGATCACGAAGCACCGCAGCCTGGTCCCATGGGTGTACGGCTCCCCCGGCACCTGCTCGGCGGGCGGCAGGACGGCCTCGACCGAACCGAGGTCGACATGGACCATGCGCGGGTCGCTGCTCTGCTGGACCACCCCGGTGACGATGTCACCCTCACGGCCGAGGAACTCGCCGAGGACCTGCTCGTCCTCGGCGTCCCGCAGCCGCTGGAGGATGGTCTGGCGGGCGGTCGTCGCCGCGATCCGGCCGAAGCCCTCCGGGGTGTCGTCCCACTCGCGGACGACGGCACCGGCCGCGTCGACCTCCTGCGCCCAGACGACGACGTGGCCGCTGGCGCGGTCGAGCTCCGCCCGGGCGTGGGTCTCCGCGCCCTCCGTGCGGTGGTAGGCGATCAGCATGGCCTGCTCGATCGTGCGGACCACCAGATCGAAGGGGATCTCCTTCTCGCGTTCCAGTGCACGCAGGGCCGCCATGTCGATGTCCATCAGATCTCCCCCGTTTCGTCGTCCGGACCGTCGCCGGTTCCGTTCCCGTCGCCGGTTCCGTTCCCGTCGTCAGGGGCCTCCGGGCGCGAGAACTCCAGTTCCACGCGCCCCGACCGCAGATCGCCCCAGGGCACCGTCGCCTCGTCGATCCGGACCCCGTCGTCGTCCGCGGACACCAGCCGGCCCGTCACGGTCCGGCCGTCGGCGAGGACGGCGGTGACGAGACGTGTCCTGGCCCGGATCCAGTGCCTGCGTTCGGTCAGCGGGCGGTCGGCGCCCGGTGAGGAGACCTCCAGGACGTAGGGAGCGCCGCCCATGAGGCCCCCGGAGTCGAGAAGCTCGGAGAGAGCCTGCGACACCGTGGTCACCGCATCCATCGGGACACCACCCAGGGCGTCGTCCGGAAGGTCGACGACAACCCGGAGGACCCTCCGACGCCCAGCGGGAGTGATCGTGACATTCTCGACGACGAGTCCCGCGGCGGACGCGGCAGCCCCGGCCAGCGCCCGGACGCCGTCGACCGGCGACGACGTTGCCATGACGCCTCCCTTACATGCCGATGCCGCCGGACCCGTGTCCCGGCGGTCGGCACAGCCTATCCCGGGACGAGCGTCACGATGTCCCCCGTGATGAGGCGGGCACCGGGACACCCGAAGGCATGACAGGATCGCCTCGTGACGAGCGGTTCCGGTCCCGGACGACGGTCGATCCTCCTCGGGACGGCCCTGAGCGTCACCTGTCTGGTCACCGGGTGCGGCTTCCTGCGCGGGGACCCGAGGCCCTCGCCCGTCCCCGCCCCGCCCTCACCCGACGAGCTCGCCGCGGGGCGCGCGGCCCGGACCGCGCGGGCCCTGCTCGCCGCGGGAGTCTCGTTCACCGCGCCACCGCCCAGGCTCACCACCGCCCTGCGGCAGTTGACGGGCGGGCACAGGGAGCACCTCGCGGCCCTCGGTCTTCCCGAGCCCGAGACGTCGGCGAGTGCCTCCGCGGCCGGGGGGAGTTCGGCTGCCGGGGGGAGTTCCGGTCCGGGAGCAAAGACCTCCCCCGCCCCAGCGGCTCCTTCCGCCGCCCGTGCGGCGGCTGCCTCGCTGGCGGCGTCCGAGTGGGCAGGGGCCAAGGAGGCGCTCGCCGATGTGTCGATCACCACTCCGGCGACGGCAGGCCTGCTCGCACGGATCGCCGCGGCCCGCGCCGTCCACGCGGACCTGATCCGCGCCGCGGCCGGCCTCGCTCCCCTGGGCGACCTCGTTCCGCCCGCGCCGCCGGCCCCGGCCACGGCGTCCGGCTCAGCACCCGCGGACGGCTCAGCACCCGCGGACGGCTCAGCACCCGCAGGGGGCTCCCGGTCGGGAACGGACGCCACGAGTCCCTCCCCGACCGGCCCTTCGCTGGAGGCGGCGGACGAGACGGCCCTGACCTCGCTGCTCGCCGGGGAACACGCGGCAGTGTTCGCGTACGGCCTCGTCGTCGCGCGGGTGCCCGCGGCCCGGGAGAAACTCGCCCGCTCGTTCTGGCAGGACCACCGGCGTAGAAGGGACGAACTCGAGCGCCGCCTGGCTACGGCGGGGCGTGTCCCCGCAGCGGCCGAGCCCGCCTACGACCTGGGGGCGCTCCCCACCACCCCTGCCGGGGTCGCCGCTCTGGCCGTCAGGGTCGAGGAGGGCCTCGCCGCGGCGGCGTTCGGCGCGGTCGCCGGGGCCGAGGGTGAGGGTGAGGTCCGGGAGGAGGCTGCGGCCGATCTCGTGCGGGCCGCCCGGCGGGCTGCAACGTGGAGGGGCGGTCCGGTGCCGTTACCGGGAGGACCGGCGTCCGGACGCGCCTGACGCGACGCCGTTGCGCCTGAGTGCTGACGCTGATGCTGCAGTCCCGTCTTGCGCTGGGACGGTCCGGGTCCAGGACGGTTGGGGGAGTCGGTGAGGATGAGTCGAGGACCGGGTAACGCATCCGTGTCGCGGACCACGGGACATCAGTGTGTGCAATCACCGTCGCGATAACGACAGCTACTGCACACACTGATCCCTCAATGCCGGGACGGCGGGTCGGTCACCCGGTATTAGCATGCAAGATGCGATCACCGCTGAGCGATCAAGGGACGCGATCCTTTGATCATCGCTTCGCTCCAGGTTCTGAACCACACGATCACGAACCTCGGTCACGCAAGGCCATCAACCATTACACGGAAAGGGACACCGCCCATTCCTTCACGTTCACGCCATGACTCCAGCGCACTTCTGAGCACTTCTGAGCACAGATTGTCAGCTATTGCAGCCCCACCGGTCGACGTGCCCGAGGATGTCCACGAGCCGCGCCGCGACGCCGTCCGGCCGGACGTCGACGGGGACGCGCTGACTGGGCGGGATGTCCGAGTGGGGCACGAGGATCGCGCGCATCCCCGCCCGCTGGGCCCCGTGGATGTCCTCGAACACCCGGTCGCCGACGTAGACGCAGGCGGCCGGATCGTCGACGCCGACCGCCGCCATCGCGGTGCGGAACGCCTCCCGGTGCGGCTTCCCGTGGTCGATCTCGGAGGTGTAGACCGAGCCGTCGACGAGGTGCAGCACGCCGTCCCTCGCGAAGATCCGTTCGTGGTAGTCCCGGGACCAGATCGTGTTGCTGAGGACGCCGACCCGCACCCCGCGTTCGCGCAGCCCGGTGAACAGCGGCACGACGTCCGGGTCGGTGATGGTGTGCGGCTCCCAGAACTCCTCGTAGGCCGCGAGGGCGGCCGAGTGCCCCGGACGGTCGGTGTCGACCCCGGCCGCTTCGAGCACCTCGGTGAGGTGCGCGCTGCCGTCGCCCGCCCGGATCCGTGCCCAGGCGTCGTCCTCGGCGGCGACGATGCGGGCCGCCAGGGCGGTGGCAGCCGCACGGTCCGGCGCGTACTCGGCGGCGTAGGCGTCCCACTGACGGGCGAGATCGACGACGTGCCAGGGCGTCAAGGTGCCACCCCAGTCGAAGATGACGGCCCGGACCGGCCTCACGGTGCCCGGCCTCACCGCGCCCGCACGACCGCGACGATGTGCGCGGCGGCCTCCCCGACGGGGACCTCCTCGCGGTCCCCGCTGCGACGGTCCTTCACCTCGACCACGCCGGTGGCCAGGCCCTTCCCGACCACCACGATCGTCGGCATGCCCAGGAGCTCGGCGTCCTTGAACTTCACCCCGGCCGACACCTTCGGGCGGTCGTCGAGAAGAACCGTGATCCCGGCGGCCTCCAGGTCGGCCGCGAGCCGCTCGGCGGAGGCGAAGATCGACGGGTCCTTGCCGGTGGCGACGAGGTGGACGTCGGCGGGGGCGACCTCGCGGGGCCAGCACAACCCGAGCCGGTCGTAGCTGGTCTCGACCACCGCGGCGACCGCCCGGCTCACGCCGATCCCGTAGGAGCCCATGGTCACGGTGACGAGCTTGCCGGACTCGTCGAGGACCTGGAGGCCGAGGGCGTCGGCGTACTTGCGGCCGAGCTGGAAGATGTGACCGATCTCGATGCCGCGGGCGCTGTGGAGGGAACCGCCGCACGCCGGGCAGCTGTCGCCGTCGCGGACCTCGGCGGCCTCGACGGTGCCGTCGGCGGTGAAGTCACGCCCCGCGACGAGGTCGAAGACATGGCGGCCCGGCTCGTCGGCCCCGGTGATCCAGGCCGTTCCGGGGACGACGCGCGGGTCGAGCAGGTACCGGATGCCGCTCGCGGCCTTCTCCCCGAGGACCCCGGGACCGATGTAGCCCTTGACCAGCGCGGGGTTGGCGGCGAAGTCCGCCTCGTCGAAGGCCTCCACCTCCGCGGGGGCGACGGCGGCCTCGAGCCGTTTGGTGTCGACCTCGCGGTCGCCGGGCAGGCCGACGCACAGGGGCTCGCGGGTGCCGTCGGGCAGGACGAGGGTGACGACGACGTTCTTGAGGGTGTCGGACGCCGTCCACGCCCGGCCGTCGGCGCGGGGGAAGGTCTCGTTGGCGCGGGCGACGAGCGTCTCGATCGTCGGTGTGCCCGGGGTGTCCTCCGCATGTGCCGCGGGCAGGTCGTCCCACGCGATCGGGGAGGGAACGGGGGTGGTGACGGCTTCGACGTTCGCGGCGTACCCGCAGCCGTCGCACCGGACGAAGGTGTCCTCACCGACCTCGGTCACCTGGAGGAACTCCTCGCTGCGCGACCCGCCCATCGCCCCGGACATCGCCGAGACGATCACGTAGTCGAGACCGAGGCGGTCGAACGTGCGAATGTACGCGTCGCGGTGCTTGGCGTAGGACCGTTCGAGCCCGGCGTCGTCGACGTCGAACGAGTAGCTGTCCTTCATGACGAACTCGCGCCCACGCAGCAGGCCGGCGCGGGGACGCGCCTCGTCGCGGTACTTCGTCTGGATCTGGTAGATCGACAGCGGCAGATCCTTGTACGAGCTGTACAGGTCCTTGACGAGGAGGGTGAACATCTCCTCGTGCGTGGGGCCGAGGAGCATGTCGACGCCCCTGCGGTCCTTCAGCCGGAAGAGGTTGTCGCCGTACTCGGTCCAGCGGCCGGTCGCCTCGTAGGGCTCCCGGGGCAGCAGCGCCGGGAAGTGGACCTCCTGGAAGCCCGCCCCGTCCATCTCCTCGCGGACGATCCGTTCGACGTTGCGGTAGACGAGGTACCCGAGCGGCAGCCAGGAGTAGACCCCCGGCGCGGCGCGCCGGATGTACCCGGCACGCACCAGTAGCCGGTGACTGGGCACCTCAGCATCGGCCGGGTCCTCGCGGAGGGTCCGCAGGAACAAGGTGGACATCCGCAACAGCACAGGGAACCTCCTGGTCGGGTCGCGCCCAGGCTACCGGCGCGGCGACGGTGATCTCACCGGGGTTACGGCTCCCGCCGCCCGAGTTCGTCCCTGGCGCGCCGTCGCTCCGCCGGTCCGGCGCCGTGGCGGACGAGGGAACGGTCCAGCGCCCCCGCGACGGGAGGAAGGCCGAGGACCCGGACGCCGGCCGAGGGGGCCCACCGGGTCACCCCGTCCCGGAGCCGGTCGAGCAGAATCGCCGGGGCGTTCTGCATGGTGCCGCCGCCGAGGACCACCGGGGCGGGACGGCGCAGCAGCCGCAGACGGCGCAGGGCCGCGACGACCATGACGGCGACCTCGTCCGCCTGCCGGTCTGCGATCCGCCGGGCGACCGGGTCGCCGTCCGCGGCGCACGCCAGCACGACCGGGGCGAGATCGAGCAGCGCCGACCTCGCCAGACGCCCGGTCATCACCGCGACGGCGACGGCCTCGGGGGTCGAAAGACCGACCGCCGGGGGCAGGACACGGCGCAGGGCCGTCCCCGGCCCCCTCCCGTCGCCGGCGCGCACCGCGGCGCCGAGCCCGTCCGTCCCCAAGCAGTACCCGCCGCCCCAGTCCCCGCTGATGTCGCCGAGGCCGAGGAAACGCGCGACGCGCCCGTCAGGGTGGACCCCGACGGCGTTGACGCCGGCGCCGCAGGCGACCGCGACGCCCCATCCCTCGGGCGCCCCCGCCCAGAGCACCGCGAACGTGTCGTTGTGGACCTCCAGGTGCGCGGCGAGCCCCAGCCCGGTCAGCTCGCGGGTCAGCGCCCGTTCGACCGGCCGGGTGTCGACGTTGGCGAGGCACCCGGCCCAGGCGCCGACGTGGTCGCCGGGGCCCGCTCCGGCGCGCTCCAGCGCCGAGGCCGTCAGCTCGGCGAGCATCGTCGCGGTCGCGGGGACACCGACGACGTCAGGATGCGTCCCCGGTCCCTGGAGCCGGGCGAGGATCTGCCCGGCGGCCGTGGCGACGACGACGTCCGTCTTGGAGTTGCCGCCGTCGACGCCGACGGCGAGCTCAGCCACGGCGGGCGTCCCCGTCCCCGTCCCCGAAGGCGGGGAGGAACGGCCGGTTCGCGTCGACGAGGGCGTCGAACAGCCGGGTCGAGACGTCCCAGTCGCGCACGAGGGGGTTGGCGAGCAGGGCTCGGAGGGCGACGTCCCGGCGTCCTGTCAGGGCGGCCTCGACGGCGAGCGTCTCGTACGCCGTCACGTGCTGGACGAGCCCGAGCATCTCCGGCGGCAGCGGCGGTACGGGCACGGGACGCGCCCCGTCGAGGCCGACCGTGGCGGGCACCTCGACGACCGCCTCGGGGGGAAGCCCCTCGACGACGACGCCCTCGCCTCCTGGCGCCACGTTGCGCACGTTGACGTAGTGGTGAGCGCCGTCGCCCGTCAGCAAGCTGGTGACGAGAGCCGCCGCGGCCTCGCTGTAGTACGCCCCGCCGCGCTGCTCCAGCTGGGCCGGTTTGTGGTCCAGGGCGGGGTCGGAGTACAGGGCGAGGAGCTCCGCCTCCAGACGCATCACCTCGTCGGCGCGTGCCGGCCCGGTCCGCTGGGCCCGCAGCTCGTCCTGCTCGCAGTAGAAGTAGTGCAGGTAGTACGAGGGGATCGCGTCAAGCGTCCGCAACAGGTCGGCGGGGAGCCCGATCTCGTCCGCGAGCCAGGCGAGGTGGTCGCCGCGCAACAGGTCGGGCAGGCGCTCGGCGCCGTCCACCGTCACCGACCGGATCCAGCTCAGGTGGTTGAGACCCGCGTGGCCGAGACGCACCTGCTCCGGGACGACGCCGAGCCGTGCGGCGAGACGCCGCTGGAAACCGATCGCGACGTTGCAGAGGCCGATCGCCCGGTGCCCGGCGTCCAGCAGGGCACGGGTGACGATGCCGACGGGGTTGGTGAAGTCGACGATCCAGGTCTCCGGCCCGGCGAGGGCCCGGACCCGGTCGGCGATCCCGAGGACGACGGGCACCGTCCGGAGCGCCTTGGCGAACCCGCCGGGGCCCGTCGTCTCCTGGCCGAGTCGGTCGAACCCGTGCGGCAGGGTCTCGTCGACGAGACGGGCGGCCTGGCCACCGACCCGGAGCTGCACCAGCACGGCCCGGGCCCCCTCGACGGCTCCGTCGAGGCCGGTGGTGAGCGTCAGCCTCCCCGGCCACCCGGAGGCGCGAAGGATGCGCCCGGCGAGCCCTCCGACGACGTCCAGCCGCTCGCGGGAGACATCGTGCAACACGAGCTCGTCGACGGGGAGCACGTCCGCCCGGCGGGCGAACCCCTCGACCAGTTCCGGGGTGTAGGTGCTGCCTCCACCGATGACGGCGATCTTCATGTGGCCCTCCTGAGGGCGGCTTCCTCGGCGAGGCCGACGGCGGTGCCGACGGCTCCGGTCAGGGGGAGATGGCTCAGAACAAGACGGTCGCGAAGGTTCCGGCGCGGGTGAAGCCGACCCTCTCGTACGCCCGGACGGCACGGGCGTTGTAGCCGTTGACGTAGAGGGTGACCAGAGGGGCGACCCCGGCCCGCACCTGGTTGACCACGGCAGCCATCCCGGGCGCCGCCAGTCCTCTCCCCCGGGAGGCGGGAGCGACCCAGACGCCCTGCACCTGGACGGAGGCGGGGGTCACCGAACCCAGCTCCGCCTTGAAGGTGACCTCCGGACCGTCCGGGCCGGCGTCCATCCGGACGAACGAACGCCCGGCGGACACCAGGCCGGTCACCTGCGCACGGTAGAGCGCCCCGCCGTCCGCGGCGACCGGCGAGTAGCCGACCTCCTCCGTGAACATCGCCACGCAGGCCGGGACGATCAGCGGCAGCTCCTCCGGCCGCCCGCGGCGGACGGCCGGGTCCGGGGCGACGAGAGGCGGTCCGTCCAGGGCCATGAGCGGCTGGTCCCCCCGCACGTCACGCGCGGGGCCCCAGAACGGTTCGAGACGGCTCCAGAGGTCGAGCACGGTCTCCGAGGGGCCCACGAGAGAGGAACAGTGACGGCCCTGACGCCGCGCCCGGGCCGCGAACGCCTCGATCGCGTCCGGGGTCGCCTCGACCGGCACGAGATTGGCACCCGCCCAGCACAGGGACCGAAGCTCCCCGCCGTCGTAGTACCCCCAGAGCTCCCCCGCCGCTCGCGACTGGAGGCCACCGGCGTGGAGACGGGCCGCGACGAACGTGTTCGCCGTGAGATCGCGGGAGCACAGGGCGAGGGCCTCATCGAGATCGCCCCGGTCCAGAAGGCTCACCGTGGAACGCAGCACGTGACGCATCCTCGCGTACCTCTCCCGTGGACGGGGAACGAACGTGACACCGGTCGGAGAGCTCGACCGGGCTGCCTGCCGCGACCTTGAGGATCTCAGCCGACCGACACCTCGACGGAGCCTTCGGCGGCCTCCCCCATCTCCGCCGCGAGACGCCCGGCCTCCTCGATGAGGGTCTCGACGATCGCCGACTCCGGGACGGTCTTGACGACGCGCCCCCGGACGAAGATCTGGCCCTTGCCGTTGCCCGACGCGACGCCGAGATCCGCTTCCCGCGCCTCCCCCGGCCCGTTGACCACGCAGCCCATCACGGCGACCCGCAGGGGGACCGTGAGGCCCTCGAGACCCGCCGTCACCTGTTCCGCGAGCGTGTAGACGTCGACCTGGGCCCGCCCGCACGACGGGCACGAGACGATCTCCAGCTTGCGGGGACGCAGGTTGAGGGACTGGAGGATCTGCAGGCCGACCTTGACCTCCTCCACCGGAGGGGCGGAGAGGGAGACCCGGATCGTGTCCCCGATCCCCTTGCCGAGCAGCGCCCCGAACGCGACCGCCGACTTGATCGTGCCCTGGAACGCCGGGCCCGCCTCGGTGACGCCGAGGTGGAGCGGCCAGTCCCCCCGCTCGGAGAGGAGCTCGTAGGCACGCACCATCACGACCGGGTCATTGTGCTTCACGGAGATCTTGAAGTCGTGGAAGTCGTGCTCCTCGAAGAGGGACGCCTCCCACACCGCCGACTCGACGAGGGCCTCGGGCGTCGCCTTGCCGTACTTCTCGATCAGGCGAGGGTCGAGGGAGCCCGCGTTGACGCCGATCCGGAGCGACACCCCGGCGTCCGCCGCTACCTTCGCGATCTCCTTGACCTGGTCGTCGAACTGGCGGATGTTGCCCGGGTTGACCCGGACGGCGGCGCATCCGGCGTCGATCGCCGCGAACACGTACTTCGGCTGGAAGTGGATGTCCGCGATCACCGGGATCTGCGACTTGCGGGCGATGAGGGGCAGGGCGTCGGCGTCGTCCTGGCTGGGACAGGCGACGCGCACGATGTCACAGCCCGCGGCCGTCAGCTCCGCGATCTGCTGGAGGGTCGCGTTGACGTCGGAAGTGGGGGTCGTCGTCATCGACTGCACGCTGACCGGGGCTCCCCCTCCGACCGTCACCGCGCCGACCCTGATCGCGCGGGTGGCGCGACGGGGGGCGAGGACGGGCGGCGGGAGGGCGGGGATTCCGAGCGAGACGCTCATCGGGAAGGCACTCCTGGTCATGGGGGAAAGGATCACGGACCGGTCGGGTCACCCGCCGAGACGCACCGGACTGACGAGGTCGGCGTACATCAGCAAGCCGCCCATCACGACGAGCACGGACGCGACGGCGTAGATCAGGGGAAGGGCCCTGACGGTGTCGACCGGCCCCGGGTCGGGACGGCGCAGGAGGCGGTTGGCCGTACGGCGCAGGGCCTCCCACAGCGCCCCGGCGACGTGGCCGCCGTCCAGCGGCAGCAGAGGAATCAGGTTGAAGACGAACAGCGCCAGGTTGAGGCCTCCCAGAAGGGCGAGAACCCCGACGGTGCGATCGGTGACCGTACTGTCCTTCGCCAGGGCCGAACCGCTCGCGACCTCACCCGCCATGCGGCCGACACCGATGATGCTGACGAGGCCGTTCGGGTCGCGTTTCTCCAGGCCGAACACGGCCTTGGTCACGCCGACCATCTTGGCCGGGACGTCGAGCACGACGTCCAGGGTGCCGGACACCTGGCCCCAGATGATCCCCGGGACGGCGGTCACGGGCTGCTTGACGACGGCGGAGGCGGCCGTCAGCCCGGCGAAACCGACCTTCTCGGTGACCCAGGCGCCGTTGTCGCCCTTCACCGGGCCGCCGTCGGGCCCGAGGACCGGGCGCTGGGCGCTCACCGGGGTCATCGTCAGCCGGAGTTCCTTGCCGCCGCGTTCGACGGTCAGGTCGACGGTTCTGTCGCCGTTGTCACGGATGAGGCGGCGCGTCTGGTCCCAGGAGGACACCCGCTGCCCGGCGAAGGTCAGGAGACGGTCGCCCGGGAGCACCCCGGCCGCCGCGGCCGGCGCCGGACGGTCGGTGGCGGAGCACGTGGCGTTCTCGGAGGCGTCGGCCGGCAGGACGCAGCGGGAGACCGACCGGATCGTCGTCGTCTGCTGGGCGATCCCGTACCCGACCGCGATCCCCCCGATGATGACGGTGGCGAGGATGAGGTTCATCGTCGGGCCGCCGAGCATGATGATGATCCGCTGCCAGACGGGCCGCTGGTAGAACTGCCGGTCCCCGTCGTCGGGGCCGACCTCGGCGCGCGCGTCGTCACGCGCCTGCTCGATCAGGGAGGCCCAGCGGCCACGGCGGACGATCCCGTCCCGCGACGGCGGCTTGGGGGGATACATCCCGATCATGCGCACGTAGCCGCCGAACGGGACCGCCTTGACGCCGTACTCGGTCTCACCGACCTTGCGGGACCAGAGGGTCGCGCCGAAACCGATCATGTACTGGGGGCACTTGACGCCGAACAGCTTCGCGGGCAGGAGATGCCCGAGTTCGTGCCATCCGATGGACAGGGGGATCCCGATGACGATCACCATCACCCCGAGCAGGTACTCCATCACGCCGACCCCTCCCCGGACCGGTGCGGTCCGGATGACACCGATAGCGTCCGCCGGGCCTCGTCCCGCGCCCAGGCGTCGGCGGCGAGCACCCCGGGAAGGTCCAGTTCCCCCGCCGGTGGCCGGTAGGCCGAGACGACCCGGTCGACCGTGTCGACGATGTCGAGGAATCCGATCCCGCCGGAGAGGAAGGCGTCCACACACACCTCGTTCGCCGCGTTGTACACCGCAGGATACGTGCCCCCGGCGACCCCGGCCTTCCGGGCGAGGCGGACGGCGGGGAACGCCTCGTCGTCCAGCGGGAAGAACTCCCAGCGTGCGGCGGAGGTCAGATCGATCGGACGGGCGGCATCCGGCACCCGATCGGGCCATCCGAGGCCGAGGGCGATCGGCAGGCGCATGTCGGGCGGCGAGGCCTGCAGGACGCTCGACCCGTCGGTGAACTCGACCCAGGAGTGGACCATCGACTGGGGGTGGACCATCACCTCGATGCGGTCGAACCCGATCCCGAACAGCAGGTGGGCCTCGATGATCTCGAGCCCCTTGTTCACCAGGGAGGCGGAGTTCGTCGTGACCACAGGCCCCATCGCCCAGGTCGGATGGGCCAGGGCCTGGTCAGGGGTCACGCCGGCGAGCTCCGCGCGGGTGCGGCCGAGGAAAGGACCTCCGCTGGCGGTGAGCACGAGCCGGGAGACCTCGTCGGGGCCACCGGCCCGCAGGCACTGCGCGACGGCGGAGTGCTCGGAGTCGACGGGCACGATCTGGCCCGGTGCCGCGGCCCGCGTCACCAGGGAGCCTCCGACGATCAAAGATTCCTTGTTCGCCAGTGCGAGGGTGCTCCCGGCCGCGAGCGCCGCGAGCGTCGGGCGCAGCCCGATCGAACCGGTGATCCCGTTGAGGACGACGTCGGCGCCCCTGCCCGCGAGCTCCGGGGCGGCGTCCGGCCCGACGAGCACCTGGACGCCCGCTGGGGCCCCCGCCCGGCGCAGCGCCTCCCGGAGGGCGGGCTCCGCCTCCGCCTTGGCGATCGCGACGGTGGGGACCCTCAGGCGGGCCGCCTGGTCGGCGAGCAGCTCGACCCGGCCTCCGTCGGCGGCGAGACCGACGACGCGGAACCGGTCGGGGTTGCGCGTGACGACATCGACCGCCTGGACCCCGATGGAGCCGGTGGAACCGAGCAAAACGACGTCACGGGACGGGCGAGGGCGACCTGTCGGCCGCGCGGCGGGTGAACTCACCGGGTCATCCTGCCGCGTTCCGACCCCGAGGACGAACTCTTCGAGTGATCGCGAGAGCGCCCTGGATCGGGTACCCGTCACGACCTTTCAGCGCGAGGCGCGCCGACGGCGGAACACCTCCCCCGCGAAGACCACGAACAGGGCGATGAAGAACATCGCCGTCCCGACGACGTAGGCCTGGGCGGGTATCCCCCGCTGGGCGGCCACGTAGACGAACTTCGGGAAGGTGTTGACGTCCCCGGAGTTGAAGCTGGTGATGATGTAGTCGTCGAACGAGAGGCTGAAGGCCAGCAGCGCGGCGCCCCCGATCCCCGGTGCGACGAGCGGCAGGGTGATCCGCAGGAACGACTGGGTCTCGGTGGCGTAGAGGTCCATCGCCGCCTGCTCCAGGCGGGGGTCGAGGCTCGCCACGCGGGCCTTGACCGCCACCACGACGAAACTGATGCTGAACATCACGTGCGCGATGACGATCGTCGTCATCCCGAGCGGAATGCCCAGGTTGAGGAACAAGGTCAGCAGCGACGCCGCCAGGACCACCTCGGGGGTGGCCATCGGGAGGAAGATCATCAGGTTGGTCGGGGTGCGCCCGGCGAACCGGTAGCGGGTGAGCGCGAAAGCGATCATCGTCCCGAGCACCGTCGCGATCGCCGTCGAGAGGAGACCGATCTGCAGGCTGTTGCCCACGGCCTGGCAGACGTCGGCTGCCCCGCAGGGATCGAGCCAGTTGTCCAGCGTGAACCCGCGCCAGACGATGTTGGTCTTCCCGCCGTCGTTGAACGAGTACATCGTCACGTACGCGATCGGCAGGAAGATATAGGTGAACGCGACGACCGCGTACAGACGCAGCGAGTTGCGGCCCAGCCACCGCCGGGCGCGGTACAGCCCGTTCATACGAGGTCCTCCGTGCCCGACCGGCGGATGTAGACGGTGACGAGCAGCAGGATCGCCAGCATGAGCAGGAACGACAGCGCCGCCGCCGTCGGGTAGTCGACGAAGCGGAAGAAGCGTGACTCGATGACGTTCCCGACCATCGTCGTGTTGCGGTTCCCGAGGAGGGTCGCGTTGACGTAGTCGCCCGCCGCGGGGATGAAGGTCAGCAGGGTCCCCGAGACGATGCCCGGCATCGACAGGGGCAAGGTGACCTTCCGCAGGACGACGAGCGGACGCCCGTAGAGGTCCGAACCGGCCTCGAGCAACCGGGTGTCGATCCGCTCGATGCTCGCGTACAGGGGCAGGGTCATGAACGGCAGGAAGTTGTACGTCAGCCCCGTGATCACGGCGAGGGCGCTGGCCGTGACCGCGTAGTCGGCCGGGAGGATGTGCAGCCACTTGAGGGTGGGCGTGACCGGCCCGTCCTCGGCGAGGATCTGCCGCCAGGCGACCGTTCGCAACAAGAAACTCGTGAAGAACGGGGCCACCACGAGCACGAGCAGCACGTTGCGCCACTGCCCGGCCTTGAAAGCGATCATGTAGGCGAGGGGGTACCCGATGAGCAGGGCGAGTACGGTCGCGGCCCCGGCGTAGAGCAGGGCCCGGCCGAACTGGACGTCCGCGGCCCCGAAGGCGTCCAGGTAGTTGGCGAACCGGAATGTCTGCTCGTAGTCACCGACCCCGCCGCCGTCGACCTTGGTCTGCAGCGAGGTGCCGAACAGGGTGAGGATCGGGACGACGAAGAACACCCCGAGCCAGGCGAGTCCCGGCAGGAGCAGGAGGTACGGGACGCCCGACCTCCCGGCGCGCGGTCCGGACGACGAGGCGCCGCCGTCCGGACCGCTCCCGCCCGGGACACCGCTGACATGGGTGATGGTGACGGCCACGACTCACCCGATCCCCGCGCCGACCCGCACGTCCTCGACGCTCTCGCCCGCGTGGGCGTCCCCGGCGAGGCCGAACGTGTGCTCGGCGTCCCAGATGAGGTCGACCACGCTGCCGGGACCGAAGCGCCTGCCGACGTCGAGGTTCTGGGCGAAGACGGCCACCGGCTGGCCCCACGGCAGCCGGACGACGTACTGCGTCGAGACCCCGGCGAAACTCGCGTCGGTGATCACGGCGCCGGTGAGCCTGTTGCGCCCGCCGATCGGTCCGTGCCCGCCGCCCGCCCCCGGAGGCGTGAGGAGGATCTTCTCCGGCCGGACGCCGACGAGCACGTTGTCGTTCGGCGCGCGGCAGCGGGACGCCGGCATCGTCAGCATCTGCCCGCCCACGTCGACGGCGAGCATGGGACCGTGCCCGACGACCTGGCCCGTCAGGAGATTCGACTGGCCGAGGAAGTTCGCGACGAACGTCGTCAGGGGCGACTCGTAGAGGTCGACGGGACTGCCGAGCTGCTCGATACGCCCGTGGTTCATCACGGCCACGTGGTCGGCCATCGTCATGGCCTCCTCCTGGTCGTGCGTGACGTGGACGAAGGTGATGCCGACCTCCGTCTGGATCCGTTTGAGCTCCAGCTGCATCTGACGGCGTAGCTTCAGGTCGAGCGCCCCGAGCGGCTCGTCCAGCAGCAGGACCTGCGGCCGGTTGACGATCGCCCGGGCCAGCGCGATCCGCTGCTGCTGCCCGCCGGAGAGCTGCGACGGCTTACGCCGGGCCAGGTGCGGCAGCTCGACGAGTTCGAGGGCGGCCGTCACCCGGCCGGCGACGTCCCTCTCCCCCCGCCGCCGCAGGCCGAACGCCACGTTCTCGAAGATGTCGAGGTGCGGGAAGAGGGCGTAGCTCTGGAACACCGTGTTCACCGGCCGCTTGTAGGGCCGGTGGTGGGTGATGTCGGCCGCCCCGAGGTGGATCGTGCCGGACGTCGGGTCGTCAAGCCCGGCGATCATCCGCAAGGTGGTGGTCTTCCCGCAGCCGGAGGGACCGAGCAGGGCGAAGAAGGACCCCTGCGGGATGATCAGGTTCAGGTCGTCGACCGCGACGAACGACCCGAATCGTTTGACCAACCGGGTCAGGCGGAGGTCCGATCGCTCTCTCCTCGACTCCGTCCGTCCGTCGCCGGGCGGTGTCGTGGTCACGCGCCCAGCACCTCCTGGTAGATGCCGGTGAAGTCGCGCTCCTCCTGGGTGGAGAGGCTGCGGAAGATCTCGACCCTGCCCAGGTCCTCCGCGGTGGGGAAGATGTACGGGCTCTTGACGATTTCCCGGCTGACCCCCTTGAGCTTCGCGATCTCTTCCTGGGCACCCTTGACCGGGCAGATGTAGTTCACGTAGGCGGCGACCTTCGCGGCGACCGCGGGGTCGTAGTAGTAGTTCATGAGGATCTCGGCGTTGCTCTTGTGCCGGGCGCCGATGGGAACGATCATGTTGTCGTTCCAGAGGAGACCGCCGGACTCGGGAAGCGCGAAACCGTACTTCTGCCCCTTGGCCTCGCTGTTGAGCTGGAAGATGTCACCGGACCAGCAGATGGCCGCCACGGCGTCCCCGCTCACCAGATCCTCCTTGTAGGAGTTTCCCTTCACCTGGCGGATCTGACCGCTGGAGAGCTGCTTCTCCAGCACATCCATCGCGGCGTCGAACTGGTTCGTGGTGAACTTCTCGCCGACCTTCACGTTCTGCGATTTCATAATGAGACCGACGGTGTCCCGCATATCCGACAGGACCTCGATCCGGCCCTTGAGTTTCGGGTCCCACAACTCATCAAGGGTGCGCAGTTCGGTCTTGCCGGTGAGGGCCTTCAACCGGGCGACGTTCCAGCCGAGACCGGTGTATCCGGACTGCCAGGTGAGGGAGTAGTTCCGGCCGGGGTCGTAGTCAATGTTCTTCAAGGTGTCGAGAAGGTTCTTCTCGCCATTCGGGATGTTCTTCTTGTCCAGTTTCTGGACCCAGCCCGCCTTGACGACCCGGGAGGCCATCCAGTCGGTGAAGACGACGAGGTCACGATCGAAGTCCTGCCCCTGACGCCACTGGCCCTGGTGCTTGCCGTAGAACGAGTCGTTGTCCTCCACCTCCTCCTGATAGTTGACCGTGATCCCGGTGCTCTTGGTGAACTCCATCAGGGTGGGGCTGGTCTTGCTGTCCTCGTTCTTGTCGATGTAAAGGGTCCAGTTCGCCCAGGCGAGCGTCTTCTCGGTGTCCGAGACGTCCTTCGCCTGGGGCGGCTTCGGGGTGGCCCCCTGCGCCGAGGCGCCCGTGCCCCCACTGGTCCCACTGGTCCCGCACCCCGCCAGTCCGGCCCCCAGGCCGAGCACGCCGGCGCTCCCGAGGAGCGAACGGCGAGACAGCCGGCCGGAGGAGGAGAGGGCACGGACGACGGCCGCGGCCTCCGGGCCGAGAGGCGGATGCTTCGAGCTGGGCATGGTGTTCCCTTCTGTGATCAGCGAACAGGGCCGATGATCACGGGGCGGTACTGATCACGGGATGGTACGAGGACGGAGGTCGGGCCGAGGCGGATACCCACCAGAACAACTGATGCGACACCTTCCCGGACCACGCGACCGGGCCGGCGGTCGCGGTGCGCCCCCGTAGGGACAGCCCCCCGGCTGCACACTCAGGGTCACCAGAATACGGGACTGTCGCCCCGGGGGTAACGGTACGTCGCCTCGGCATCCCGGGGATAGTGGCATGACAACCGAGTACGACTCAACCGGTACGTCTGGATTTCGTCGCCTGGAGGCCCGGACGCAACGGATTCGTTACACCTGGAGTTTTTTCACCACCACTCCCGATTGTCCGACGGAAATCTCACCCCCAGAAGTACACGCAGAGTGAGCACCCTTACCCAGCACATTGTGCCTGAACGAACGATCTACGATGGTCACCACGCTGTCATCACATGCTTGATCCGCGTGTAGTCCTCGAACCCGTACAGCGAAAGGTCCTTTCCGTACCCGGAGTGCTTGAAACCCCCGTGCGGCATCTCGGCGACGATCGAGAGATGGGTGTTGATCCACACGCACCCGAAGTCGAGGAGCCGGGACACCCGCAGGGCCCTGCCGTGGTCGGACGTCCAGACGGACGACGCCAGGCCGTACCTGACACCGTTGGCCTGTCGCAGGGCCTCCTCCTCGTCGGCGAACGGCTGCACGGTGATCACCGGCCCGAAGACCTCCTCCTGGACCGCCTCGTCGTCCTGCCGGAGCCCGGCGACGACGGTCGGGGCGTGGAAGAAGCCCCCGCCGAGCGTGGTGATCCGGTCTCCTCCGGCGACCACGGCGGCGTGAGCGGGAAGGCGCTCCAGGAATCCCGTCACCCTCTCGAGCTGGGCCGAGGTGATGACGGCCCCGACGGAGGCCTCCTCGTCGTCCGGCAGGCCCACCCGGGTCCGGCGCGCCTGCTCGGCGAGGGCCGCGACGAAGTCGTCGTGGACGCGGGCGGCGACGAGCACGCGGGAGGCGGAGGTGCAGTCCTGCCCCGCGTTGAAGAAGCCCGCGTCCGCGATCGCCCCGGCCACGGCCTCGACGTCCACGTCGTCGAACACGATGACCGGCGACTTGCCGCCCAGCTCCAGGTGGACCCGTTTGACGCCGCGGGACGCCGACTCCGCGACCTCGGTGCCCGCCCGGACCGATCCCGTGATCGCCACGAGGTGCGGGACCGGGTGCTCGACGAGGGCCCGGCCGGTGTCCCGGTCCCCGGTGACCACGTTCAGCACGCCCGGCGGCAGGAACTCCGCCGCCAGCTCGGCGAGGAGAAGGGTCGTCTCGGGCGTCGTGTCGCTCGGCTTGAGGACGACGGTGTTGCCGGCCGCGATCGCCGGGGCGAACTTCCAGACCGCCGTCATCATCGGGTAGTTCCACGGCGCGACCTGCCCGACGACGCCGATCGGCTCCCGGCGGATCCAGGAGGTGTGCCCTTCGAGGTACTCCCCCGCCGAGCGGCCTTCGAGCACACGGGCGGCCCCGGCGAAGAACCGGAGGTGGTCGACCGTCGAGGGGATCTCGTCGGACGTCATCTGGGCGTGAGGCTTGCCCGTGTTCGCCGACTCCAGCCGCACGAGATCGTCGGCCCGGGCCTCGATCGCGTCGGCGATCCCCAGCAGGGCCCGCTGCCTCGTCGCCGGCGTGGTGTCCCGCCAGCCGGCGAAGGCCTCCTCGGCGGCGCGGTACGCGAGGTCGACGTCCTCCGGGCCGCTGACCGGGGCGGACGCGACGACCTTGCCCGTGGAGGGATCGACGACGTCGCTACGGCGGTCCGAGCGGGGCGGTCGGTACTCGCCACCGATGAAGTTGCTCAGCGCACGGGGGTTCGGCTCGCTCATGTCGTGGCTCCCGAGAGACGAAAAGGACCCGGCTGCGAGGACAGGCAGTGCACAGACGCTTGGGGCGCAGTCCGGCGGATCAGACGGTACTCGACGGATCGGACAGCACTCGGCGGATCAGACGGCACTCGGCGGATCAAATGATGCCCGGGGCCCTTCGACGACGAAAACCCTGGATTCCTCGCCCTCCAGCAACGGAATCACTTGCCAAAGGGCATCCTCAACAGTCACCATCGGCGGGTGGTCCAGCGTCCCGTACGTTCCAGAGCCGTCGCACCGCAGCTCGACTCCGTCTCGAAGCGGATCATCGAGCAGCTGCAGGAGGACGGCCGACGGCCGTACGCGACCATCGGCAAGGCCGTCGGGCTCTCCGAAGCGGCTGTCCGCCAGCGTGTCCAACGCCTGGTGGACGCCGGAATCATGCAGATCGTGGCGGTGACCGACCCGACACAGGTCGGGTTCTCCCGCCAGGCCATGATCGGAATCCGCGTGACCGGCGAACTGGAGCACGTCGCCGAACGCCTCGCCGAGATGCCCGAGGTCGACTACGTCGTCGTCACCGCGGGCTCCTTCGATCTGCTGGTCGAGGTGGTCTGCGAGGACGACGACAGCCTGCTGGAACTCATCTCGCACCGGATCCGCACCATGCCGGGCGTGATCAACACCGAGACGTTCGTCTACCTGAAACTTCTCAAACAGCTCTACAACTGGGGAACCCGATGAGCACCGGCCCGCAGGCCACCTCCGAACAAGGCCCGAGCACGATCGCCGGCACCGCTCGCGATCACCTCTGGATGCACTTCACACGACACTCCACCTTCGAGGACGGCACCGGCCACCTTCCCGTGATCGTCCGCGGCGAGGGTGCGTATGTGTGGGACGACGCGGGACGGCGGTACCTCGACGGTCTCGCCGGGCTCTTCGTCGTCCAGGTCGGCCACGGCCGGGAGGAGCTGGCGGAAGCCGCCGCTCGCCAGGCCCGCCAGCTGGCGTACTTCCCGCTCTGGTCGTACGCGCACCCGGCGGCGATCGAGCTCGCCGGCCGGCTCGCCGGATACGCCCCGGGCGATCTCAACCGCGTGTTCTTCACCACCGGCGGCGGCGAGGCCGTCGAGTCGGCGTGGAAACTCGCCAAGCACTACTGGAAGCTCCGGGGAAAGCACGGGAAACACAAGGTGGTCTCGCGGTCGGTCGCGTACCACGGGACCACTCAGGGCGCTTTGTCGATCACCGGGATCCCTGAGGCGAAGGAGATGTTCGAACCTCTCGTCCCGGGGGCGATGAAGGTCCCGAACACCAATATCTACCGGGCACCGGAACCGCTCCGCGGCGACCCCGAACGATTCGGCAGATGGGCCGCGGACCGCATCGCCGAGGCGATCGAGTTCGAGGGACCTGACACCGTCGCGGCCGTTTTCCTGGAACCGGTCCAGAACTCCGGGGGGTGTTTCCCGCCGCCGCCTGGATACTTCGCCAGGGTGCGGGAGATCTGCGACGAGTACGACGTCCTGCTCGTTTCCGACGAAGTGATCTGCGCCTTCGGCAGGATCGGCGGCATGTTCGCCTGCGAGGAACTCGGCTACGTCCCGGACATCATCACCTGCGCCAAGGGAATGACGAGCGGGTACTCCCCGATCGGCGCCATGATCGCGAGTGACCGGTTGTTCGAGCCCTTCCGCCACGGGACGACGTACTTCCCGCACGGCTACACGTTCGGCGGCCATCCCGTCTCGGCGGCGGTCGCGATGGCCAACCTCGACATCTTCGAGAGGGAAGGCCTCAACCAGCACGTCCGGGACCAGGCCCCGGCCTTCCGCACGACGCTGGAGAAGCTGCTCGACCTGCCGATCGTCGGCGACGTCCGCGGCGAGGGCTACTTCTACGGGATCGAACTGGTCAAGGACAAGGCCACCCGGGAGACCTTCGACGACGCCGAGAGTGAGCGGCTGCTGCGCGGCTACCTCTCCCAGGCCCTGTTCGACGCGGGACTGTACTGCCGCGCCGACGACCGCGGCGACCCGGTGATCCAGCTCGCGCCGCCGCTGATCGTCGGGCAGAGCGAGTTCGACGAGATCGAGTCCGTGCTCCGGACGGTGCTCACCAAGGCCTGGAGCCTCCTCTGAGACCGTTCGCACGACGGTGATCTCCGCGACGGTGCTTTCCGCGACGGTTTCCTCCCTGGCGTAGGACCGTCGGCCCCGGCCGGGACGGTCCGGGAATTCGTCACCCCGGACTGCTCCAGCCGGAGCAGGGCTAGGCCGAAGGAGTGAGGGCGGACCCCCGTCGTCACCGGTCGCCTGGCCGGGACGCCGTCCCGCTCGGAGGAGCACCGTGAGCAGCACGCCCAACTCGACAGCCACGACGCCGGACCGTCCCCGGCCCGGCAGACGCCGTCGGCCCCGCCCCGCGACCAGGGCGGGCATCGCTCTCGGGACAGCCGCCGCGTTGTCCGCCCTCGTCGTCGCCGGTTTCCTCCCGGGGACGGCGCGCGCGGCCGGGCCCGGCGGTTCCACGGTCGGGACGTCCGGCCCCGCGCCCGGGGCGGTGACCGCGCCCCGGCCCGTCCCCGACGTCCCGTCCGGGATGCCCCGGGCCATCGAGGCCTTGGCCCCGTATGTGGGCCAGGTGTCCTGCGAACCGCGGGCGAAACCCGGGACGCTGGCTCTCGCCCGCCTGCTGACGACGACCTATTCCGGCACCGGGTACGTCGTCGAGCACGACTGCGGTGCGGATCCCATCGCCAGCGAGCACGCCGACGGGCGGGCGTTCGACTGGATCGTCCCGGCACGCTCGACGGACCGGAGGACCCAGGCGGAGGCGCAGGCGTCCGTGGAGGCGGTCCTCACCTGGATGCTCGCCGCCGATTCGGCACGCAGGCCTTTCGCCGTCGCCCGTCGCCTCGGCGTCATGTTCATGGTCTGGAACGACCGGATCTGGAGCTCGCACGACCCGGCTGGGTGGCGGCCCTACTCCACCTGCCGGAAGCATCCCGAGGCGTCGGCCGACGCCATCTGCAACCGGGACAGGCTGCACGTCTCGCTGTCCTGGGCGGGCGCGACGGCGCGCACCTCGTTCTGGAGCCGGACAGTCGCCGCCGAGGACTACGGACCGTGCCGTCCGAAGGACCTCAACTGGGCTCCCCCGCATCGGGGGAAGAACCCGGCGCGGTGCGGTTCCCACACGCCGGTGACCGCCTCGTCACGCACGGACGCCCTGGGCACCGCCCTGCTCCGTTTCTCCGGCGCGACCGTGGGCCCCGGCGACGCCGGACCGGTGGTGAGGGCCGTGCAGCAGGCGCTCACGGTTCCTCCGGACGGCACGTACGGACCGTTCACGGCCGACGCGGTCGCCGCGTTCCAGACCCGGCGTTCCCTGCCGATCACCGGGACGATGAACGCCGACACCTGGAGGGCGCTGCTCATCGCGTCCGGGGCACGCAGCGCGGTCCCGGAGAAGCCGGTCGTCGTCCTCACGTCCCCCGCCACGAAGCTGGCCAGGTACAAGAAGACCGTGCTCCGGTTCGGGAGCCGGGGGCCCGCGGTGCTCGCCCTCCAGAAGCATCTGCGCGTCACGCCCAGCGGCTGGTTCGGACCGCAGACGACGTCGGCCGTCATGGCGGCCCAGAAGCGTGCGAAGCTGCCGGCGACCGGGATCGTCAACGCCGTCACCTGGCGCGCGCTCGGCGCCTGAGGACAGGACCCGGAGCCGCCACATCGCCGGTCTCAGACGGTGGCGACCACGAGCAGTTCGACGACGCGGTCGAGGAAGGCGTCCACCGCAGCCTCCCGGTACCCCCGTGACCCGCGGCGGCTCTTGAAGACCGCCAGCCGCACGGCGTCCGGCGCCATCGGCCGTCCGCTGGCGAAGGCCGCCTCGACGCGCTCGCACAGCTCGTCGACCTGTTCGACGTCGTAGGTGAGTTCGAGACCCGTCCCCCGGGGGAAACGCTGGCCGTCGGGGCGCGCCAACTGGGCCCGCAGGGACTGCTCCTGGGTGCGCAGCTGGTTCTGCCAGCCGGCCGCACCGGCGCGCTCCTCGCCCCGCTGCTTCTCGCGGCGGGCGAAGGCGTCCTCGATGCGGTCGAGGGCCGCGTCGACGGCCTCGACCTCGTACCCTCCCCGAACAAGGTCGAAGCCGACGGTACGGACATGCCAGGACGTCATGGCAGGCCCCCGCCCGCTGTCCTCGTAGGCCGCTCGGGCCCGGGTCAGGAACGCCTCGACCTGCTCGACGTCGTACCCCTTCCCCATCTTGCCTTCGCGGGGGAACGTCTCGGCGTAATCCGCGCCCAGCTTGCCGTCGCGGGGGAACCTGTCTGCCACGTCTCCAGATTCTGCCCCATCCTCGCTGCTTCAGGGCACGGAAACGCCAGGTCACACCTCGGAGCTTGCCGCCAGTTGCCCGCAGGCACCGTCGATCTCACGTCCCCGGGTGTCCCGCACCGTCACCGGCACCCCGTGGACACGCAACTGTTCGACGAAGGCGTCCTGCGCCGACGGGTCGCTGGCCGTCCACCTCGACCCGGGAGTCGGGTTGAGCGGGATCGGGTTGACATGCACCCAGCCCTTGCCGCGAGCGGCCAGCAACCGGCCGAGCCGGTCAGCCCGCCAGGCGTGATCGTTGACACCACGGATCAAGGCGTACTCGACGCTCACCCGACGTCCTGTCACGTCGAAGTACCGCCGGGCCGCGTCGAGCGTCGTCCCGACCGGGAACCTGGTGTTGATCGGTACGAGCTCGTCGCGCAGAGCGTCGTCCGGGGCGTGCAACGACAGGGCCAACGTGACGGGGAGCCCCTCCCCCGCCAGACGGTCGATCGCCGGGACGAGCCCGACGGTCGAGACGGTGATGCCTCGCGCCGAGATACCGAGCCCCGCCGGGGCGGGATCGGTCAGCCGGCGGACCGCGCCCACGACGGCGTCGTAGCTGGCCAGCGGCTCCCCCATCCCCATGAACACGACGTTCCCGATCCGGTCGCTCGCCCCGGGACGCCCGCCGGGGATCTCCCCCCGGGCCACGGATCTCGCCGCCGTCATCACCTGTTCCACGATCTCGGCCGTGGAGAGGTTGCGGGTGAGCCCGGCCTGACCGGTGGCGCAGAACGGGCAGTTCATTCCGCATCCGGCCTGGCTGGAGACGCACACGGTCACCCGGTCGGGGTAACGCATGACGACGCTCTCGACCACGGCGCCGTCGAACAGGCGCCAGGCGGTCTTGACCGTCCTCCCCCGGTCGCAGTCCTGGCGACGGAGGGGGGTGATCAGTGTCGGCAGCAGACCGGCGCCGAGGCGGGCACGGGCCGCCGCGGGGAGGTCAGTCATCGTCGCCGGATCGTCGGCGAGGCGTTCGAAGTAGTGGACGGACAGCTGGCGGGCCCGGAACGGCTTCTCACCGAGGGCGCTGGCCGCTGCCGCCCGCTCATCGACGGTGAGATCCGCCAGGTGGCGCGGCGGCTTCGGACGGCGGGGGGCGACAAGGGTCAGGACGCCGGGCGCCGGGGCGGCCCCGGAAGCGGCTGGGGAGGAGGACGACATCGTCCTCAGTGTCGCACGTGGGTTCCGCCCGGCGGCGTCGGCGGACAAGATGCGCCGACGGTGAACCAGGGAGACGATGGGCGGCGGTAGGACTTTGGTCGGTCAGTTCGTCCCGGCACCCAGACGACGCACCCTCGGGGCGGCCCCGATCCGCTCACACCACCGACATGAGGACTGCGATGACTCTGAGGCACGCGCACGAAACAGCCGGAGGGGTTCCAGAACCCCACGCCGCGATCGCCGAGGAAACAACCCGCTCCGTCGACGACCCGGCGTACGCCCCGGCGTACGCCCCGGCGGGGACTTATCTGGACGACGGGGACCTGGAGGCGTTGAGCGCCTGGTGGCGTGCGGCGAACTACCTCTCCGTCGGACAGATCTACCTCCTCGGCAACCCCCTGCTGCGCGACCCCCTCCGACCCGAGCACGTCAAGCCCCGGCTCCTCGGCCACTGGGGAACGACCCCCGGCCTGAACTTCGTGCACGCCCACCTCAATCGGGCGATCATCCAGCGCGATCTCGAGATGATCTACATCTACGGCCCGGGGCACGGGGGCCCGGGTGCTGTCGCCGCGGCGTGGCTCGACGGCCGGTACAGCGAGGTCTACCCCGAGGTGCCGCTGGACGAGCGGGGCATGAAACGCCTGTTCACGCAGTTCTCCTTCCCCGGCGGCATCCCCTCCCACGTCGCGCCGGAGACACCCGGCTCCATCCACGAGGGCGGCGAGCTCGGCTACGCCCTGTCACACGCGTTCGGCGCCGCGTTCGACAACCCCGGCCTCGTCGTCGCATGCGTCATCGGCGACGGCGAGGCGGAGACGGGGCCGCTCGCGACGAGCTGGCACTCGAACAAGTTCCTCGACCCCGTGGGGGACGGCGCCGTCCTGCCGATCCTGCACCTCAACGGGTACAAGATCGCAAATCCCACCGTGCTGGCGCGCATCCCCGAGGTCGAACTCATCGCGCTGCTGCGGGGCTACGGCTGGGAACCGGTGATCGTCTCCGGCTCCGATCCCTCCGCCATGCACCACGCCTTCGCCCGCGCCCTGGACGGCTCGCTCGACACCATCCGGGAGATCCAGGACGAGGCGCGCCGCGGTGAGGCGAAGGGCCGCCGACGGTGGCCGATGATCGTCTTGCGGTCCCCCAAGGGATGGACCGGCCCGGCCGAGGTCGACGGCCTGCCGAGCGAGGGCACCTGGCGCTCCCACCAGGTGCCGTTCGCGGACACCCGCAAGAACGCCGTCCATCTGCGCCTGCTCGAAAGCTGGATGCGCTCGTACAAACCGGAGGAACTCTTCGGAGAGGACGGCGCCCCGGTGTCCCTCGTCCGTTCCCTCTCGCCCGAGGGCACGCGCCGTATGAGCGCCAACCCTCATGCCAATGGCGGGGAGCTCCTCCGCGACCTGCATATGCCCGACTTCCGCGAGTACGCCGTCCCCGTCGAGAAACCCGGGACCGGAGCGGTCGAGGCCACCCGGGTGCTCGGCACCTTCCTCCGCGACGTGATGCGGGAGAACCTGGAGCAACGCAACTTCCGGGTCTTCTCCCCCGACGAGAACAACTCCAACCGTCTCCAGGACCTGCTGGACGTCACCGACCGGTCCTGGTCGGCGATGCTCCGGCCGGACGACGACCATCTGGCGGTCGGCGGACGGGTGATGGAAGTCCTCTCGGAGCACACCTGCCAAGGCTGGCTCGAGGGATATCTCCTCACGGGACGGCACGGCCTTTTCAACTGCTACGAGGCCTTCATCCACATCATCGACTCGATGTTCAACCAGCATGCCAAGTGGATGAAGACGACCAAGAACCTGCCGTGGCGCCGTCCCGTGGCGTCCTTGAACTACCTGCTGACCTCGCATGTGTGGCGGCAGGACCACAACGGCCTCTCCCACCAGGACCCCGGCTTCATCGACCATGTGGTCAACAAGAAGGCCGAGGTCATCCGGGTCTACCTCCCGCCGGACGCCAACACCCTCCTCTCCGTGGCCGACCACTGCCTGCGCAGCCGCGACTACGTCAACGTCATCGTCGCGGGCAAGCAGCCGGCCCTGCAGTACCTGTCGATGGACGACGCGATCGTGCACTGTACGAAGGGCATCGGGATCTGGGAGTGGGCGAGCACGGACTCCGGCCAGGAGCCCGACGTCGTCTTCGGGTGCGCCGGTGACGTGCCGACGCAGGAAGCCCTCGCCGCCGTCGAGATCCTGCTCGGGTACTTCCCGGACCTCAAGATCCGCTTCGTCAACGTCGTGGACCTCATGCGCCTCCAGGACGACCACGAACACCCCCACGGCTTGTCCGCCACGGCGTTCGACGCCCTGTTCACCCGGAACAAGCCGGTGATCTTCGCGTATCACGGCTATCCGTGGCTGATCCACCGCCTCACCTACCGGCGGACGAACCACTCCAACATCCACGTGCGCGGGTACAAGGAGGAGGGCACCACAACGACACCGTTCGACATGTGCGTGATGAATCAGATCGACCGCTACCACCTGGCGATCGACGCCATCGATCGGATGCCCCAGCTGGGAGACCGGGGATCCCACGCCCGCCAGCAACTCCAGGACAAGCTGATCCGTCACCGCCAGTACATCCGGGCCGTCGGGGAGGACCCCGCGGAGATCCTTCAGTGGTCCTGGTCCCGCTGACGGTCCTGAGGAGACCCCGGGCACCGGGGACTCCGGGCGCCTGAACCCGAGAGGGCCCCTGACGGGACCGGCACCGGTCCCGTCAGGGGCCCTGTCACGAGCCGGACCAGACGGTCGTTCCGACGACAGCTGACGCGGGACGCCGGTTCCCTCAGCCGATCGGTACGAGAAGACTGAGGATCACGTAGACGACCGGAGCGGTGAGGAGGAGCGAGTCGACCCGGTCGAGCATGCCGCCGTGCCCGGGCAGGATACGGCCCATGTCCTTGATACCGAGATCGCGCTTGATCAGTGACTCGCAGAGATCCCCGACGGTCGCCGTCACGACGGCGGCTCCTCCGACCGCCAGACCCGCCCACCACGGGCCGTCCAGGAGGAACACAACGGCGGCGACCCCGGCCCCGGAGCAGGCGATCACCGATCCGGCGAAACCCTCCCACGACTTCTTCGGGCTGACCGTCGGCGCCATCGGATGCCGTCCGAAGAGGACTCCGGCGATGTACCCGCCGGTGTCGCTCGAGATCGTGACCAGAATGAAGGTGATCACCCGCATCTGGCCGTCGGGAGCGCCCAGCATCAACATCGCGAAACCGGCGAGGAAGGGGATGTAGGCCGCCGTGAACACACTCGCCACGACGTCGCGGGCGGAGTCGTCCAATCCGTCGATCAATCGCCACAGCAGAGCGCCGAAGGCGGTGAGACCGAACGATACGAGCAGACCGTCCTCACCGGCGACGAAGGCCGACACCAGCATCCCGACAGCCCCCACGGCGAGGGGGACCACCGGCACCAGGATGTCCTTGGCTCCGAACGCCCGGGCGATCTCCCAGACGCTGAGGACGGCGGCGACTCCGACGAGACCGATGAAGGCCTCCTTGCGGACGAGCAACGATGCGAGGACCACCGCGGACAGGGCCGCCCCGACGAGGATCGCCATCGGCAGGTTGCGCCCGGCCCGCGAGGGGACCTCCTCGGAGAAGGACTCGTCGGGACGGAGGTCGTCGTCCTCGCCCCACCTCTCCCGCTCCTCGGCGAAACCCCGGACGTCGTCACCGGAGTCCTGCATGATCCCTGCGGACAGATCGGGGAAAGGCGGGGCAGGCGCCGGCGGAGGCATGACCATGGAGACATCCTCCGAGGACCGCCGGGACCGCCGGGAACCCCGGCGAGCGGGTTCCTGACCGGATTCGCCGGGCCAGGAACGACCGGAGTCATGAGATGTCTGTTGCGCGGTCGACGCGGCCTCGTCGAAGGAGACGACACCGGTCGGTGGAGCCCCCATCGGCGCGGAGGGGAAGGGCACCGGCGAACTGGGAGTGGCGGTCCTGATCGCCATCGTTTCCTTCTCCGGCTCGTCGTCGAAGCCTACGGGGAGACCGATGGTGTGACGCTGCCTCATCTGGCCGGTCCCCGGACCGGCGAATCCGATCTGCCCGGTCGGGGGCGCCCCCGGGGGCGGAGCGTCGACAGCCGACATCATGATGGCCCCGGTGGCGGGAGCCGGCGGACGCGCGGGTCCGAAGTCCCCTCTCAGACCCGGAGGAGTCCGGGGAGGCGCGGTCAGCGCGTCGAGGTCCAGGACTTCCGGCGGGGCGTCGAACGGCACGGGAGGACTCGTTCTCACCGGGGTGGTCGGAGCCGCCGGTGGATCGGAGAACCAGTCGCCTCGGTCCGCCGAAGGGCCGCCGGTGAGCCGCTGGGGAGCGACGGGCCCTCCGAAGCCGGGGGGTCCCCCGAAACCGGGCGCCCCTCCATAGCCAGAGGCCCCTCCGAAACTGGGCGCTCCCCCGTAGCCGGGCGCCCCTCCGAAACCGGGCACCCCGCCGAGAGGCTGCCCACCGGACAGTCCCCCCGGTCCGGAAGGCCCTGCCTGTCCGTCGGACACGGGCGGGGCTCCATACACCGGAGCACCGGCGAATCCCGGAACAGGGGAGGTCCCGGGACCACCGCCGTAAGCCGCGAGACGGGCCGCCCGGCGGGAACCGGGCTGTGGCGGCGCCTGTCGTCCGGTGCCCGCCGACACGGACGACGAGACGTCAACGACCTGCGCGGCGTCCGCGCGAACCCGTCGACGACGGGTGCGGGCCGCTTCCGGCCCGGAGGGAGTGTCCGGCACGCTCACACCTCGAGCAGTTCGTTCTCCTTGTGCTTCAGCAGCTCGTCGATGATGTCGACGTGCCGCTTCGTCACGGCCTCAAGTTCCTTCTCGGCCCGAGCGACATCATCCTCCCCCGCCTCGCCGTCCTTGGCGATTCGGTCAAGCTCTTCCTTCGCTCGGCGGCGGATATTCCGGACAGAAACCCGCGCATCCTCCGCCTTGTGCCTGGCGATCTTGATGTAGTCGCGGCGGCGTTCCTCCGTCAGGATCGGAAGCACGAGGCGGATGATGACGCCGTCGTTCGACGGGTTCACCCCGAGGTCGGAGTCACGGATCGCCCGCTCGATCGCCGCCATGCTTCCCTTGTCGTACGGCGACACGATGACCGTGCGCGCCTCAGGAGTCTGGAACGAGGCAAGCTGCTGCAACGGGGTCGGGGCCCCGTAGTAGTCGACCATGATCTTACTGAACATCGCCGGATTGGCTCGGCCGGTCCGGATGGCCGCGAAGTCGTCCTTCGCGACGTCCACGGCCTTCTCCATCTTCTCCTCGGCCTCGAAGAGGGTTTCGTCGATCACCGTCACTCCTTCGACCCTGCCCGGACGCCTGGCGGCTCCGGTGTGCGTTCGCTGTCGCTGTCACTGACCCACCGTGCCGCCCGCCCTGATCGGCGTCGGTCAGCCAGCGGTGACGAGCGTTCCGATCCTCTCACCCCTGATCGCCTTCACCACATTCCCTTCGGCCTCCATACCGAAAACAATCATGGGGAGACGGTTGTCCATGCACAGGCTGAACGCGGTGGTGTCCACCACCTTCAGCCGCTGCCGGAGAGCTTCGGAGTACGAGATCTCATCCAGTTTGCGTGCCGCGGGATCCTTCCGGGGATCAGAGGTGTACACCCCGTCCACTCCGTTCTTGCTCATCAGCACGACATCGGCGTGGATCTCGAGAGCCCGCTGGGCCGCCGTCGTGTCCGTCGAGAAGTAAGGAGATCCCAGACCCGCACCGAAGATCACAACCCGCCCCTTCTCCAGGTGGCGGACGGCGCGGCGAGGGATGTACGACTCGGCGACCTGCCCCATGGTGATCGCGGTCTGGACCCGGGTGTCAATACCTCGCTGTTCGAGGAAGTCCTGGAGCGCGAGACAGTTCATCACCGTGCCGAGCATGCCCATGTAGTCGGCCCGGGCACGATCCATCCCCCGTTGCGACAACTCGGCGCCCCGGAAGAAGTTGCCACCCCCGACGACGACCGCCACCTGGACCCCGTCGTGGACGACCCCGGCGATCTGCGCGGCGAGACGGCCCACGACGTCCGGGTCGACACCGAGCGCGCCGTTGCCGAACGCTTCGCCGGACAGCTTGAGAAGCACCCGCCGGAACCGCGGCCCCTGACCCGACTCGCCCGCGACCTGCCCGTTCACCAAAGCCTCACCCTCCGCTGCCGGGATCTTGCGTGCCGTGTCCACACTGCCTCTTCCCGCCCGGCTCCTCAGCCAGCCTGTCCGCAGTCTGCCGTACTTCGCAGCCCCCGGGGTCCGAGAGCGCACATGCGACAGCGGCCGCCCCGAATCGAGGCGGCCGCCGCAGGTGTTCAGGCTCCGACGCGGAACCGGACGAATCCAGTCGGGGTGACCTTCGCCTCAGCGAAGACCTGCTTCACGGTCTTCTTGCTGTCCTTGGCGAAGGACTGCTCCAGAAGCACGTTCTCCTTGTAGAACCCGCCGACACGACCCTCGACGATGCGGGGCAGAGCCTGCTCGGGCTTGCCCTCCTCGCGAGCGGTCTCCTCGGCGATCCGCCGCTCGTTCGCCACGACCTCGGCGGGGACCTCGTCCCGCGTCAGGTACAGCGGCGACATCGCGGCGATGTGCATCGCGACGTCCCGTGCCACGTCCATGGGAACGTCGGTGCCGACAAGCACACCGATCTGCGGGGGAAGATCCGGGTTCGTCCGGTGGAGGTAGAGCGACACGTTCGCCGACTCCAACCGTGCCACCCGACGGAGCTGGAGCTTCTCCCCGATGGTCGCCGCGGACTCGTCGATCAGCTGCTGGACCGACCGGCCGTCGTCGAGCTGGGCCCGAAGGAGGACGTCCGCATCGACGGCGCCGGTCCTCACGGCCGACGCGAGGATCGCTTCACCGAGAGCCGCGAACGGATCGCTCTTCGCCACGAAGTCGGTCTCGCAGTTCACCTCGACGAGGGTTCCGACGCCGTCGGCGACATGGGCGGTGACGAGCCCGTTGGACGTCGCACGCCCCTCGCGCTTGGTGATGCCCTTGAGGCCCTTGACGCGCAGGTACTCGACGGCCTTGGAGAAGTCACCGTCGTTCTCTGCGAGCGCGTTCTTACAATCCATCATGCCGGCGCCGGTCTGCTCCCGCAGACGCTTGACGTCAGCGGCGCTGATGTTCGCCATGACTGTAGAGATCTCCTGTCGTGATGTCCGGTCGCCGTCAGGCCTGCTCGGCGGGGGGAACCTCGCCGGCCTCGGCGGAGGCCTCCACGCTCTCCGGAGCGGCGTCAGCCACGGGCGCCTCAGCCGGAGCGGCGTCGGCTGCGGGCGCGTCGGCCGGAGCGGCGTCAGCCACAGGCTCGTCGGCCGGAGCGGCGTCGGCAGCGGGCGCGTCGGCCGGAGCGGCGGTCTGGCCCTGCAGCAGCTCCCGCTCCCACTCGGCGAGCGGTTCGTCGACGGCGACGGCGCTCGTGTCGGGCTTGGTCTCGTTGCCGCGGGAACGGGCGATCAGGCCCTCGGCGACGGCGTCCGCCACCACGCGGGTGAGCAACGTGACCGACCGGATGGCGTCGTCGTTCCCGGGAATCTTGTAGTCGACCTCGTCGGGGTCGCAGTTGGTGTCGAGGATCGCGACGACCGGGATGCCGAGCTTGCGCGCCTCGTCGACGGCGAGGTGCTCCTTCTTCGTGTCGACGATCCACACCGCGCTCGGCACCTTGGCCATGTCGCGGATGCCGCCGAGGGTCTTGAGGAGCTTGTCCCGCTCCCGGCGCAGAACCAGGAGCTCCTTCTTCGTCATGCCGCTCTTCGCGACATCGGCGAAGTCGATCTCCTCGAGCTCCTTGAGGCGCTGAAGGCGCTTGTGGACGGTGCTGAAGTTCGTGAGCATGCCGCCGAGCCAGCGCTGGTTGACATACGGCATCCCGACGCGGGCCGCCTGTTCGGCGATGGGCTCCTGCGCCTGCTTCTTCGTCCCGACGAAGAGGACCGTGCCTCCGTGGGCGACGGTCTCCTTGACGAACTCGAACGCACGGTCGATGAACGACAGCGACTGCTGGAGATCGATGATGTAGATGCTGTTGCGCTCGGTGAGGATGAAGCGCTTCATCTTCGGGTTCCAGCGACGGGTCTGGTGCCCGAAGTGGACGCCGCTCTCGAGCAGCTGGCGCATCGTGACGACAGCCATGTGACTCTCCTGCCGGTGCCACGCCTGTCGGCGCCGCACCCCTCGGTTCCTCGCACCACCCGGGCGGGCGGTGCGCCTGGCGTCCGCGACGACATCGAGGCCGGACGAACCGGACCGAGAGATGCGCCCACCGTCAGAGGACGGCGTCAGATCGGACGCGCGATGTCCGGTGAGACCTACCACCGGCAGCCTGATGATACGACCCCGACGGTCAGCGACCAAACCGGGTCGCCCGGCGTCTCCTCGCCAGTCGCGACGACGCGTTCATTCGTCCACAGGCGGCCGTTCCCGTCCCGTCGTCCACAGGCCGCGAGCGGCATCCGCCGAGCTGACGCCCGCCTCGGCACGCTGGGCCCTTGACGTCCTCTTTCCGGCCCCGGCGGGCCGGTGCTTCTCTCATAAGGAGATCTGATGACAGGTTCGGTTCCCGCCGCCCTGATCGCCACGATCCTCCTGGGCGGGGTGGCGATGCTCTCGCTCGCACGTTCCCCGGCCGGGCGGCTCGCCGCGGTGCCCGACCTCCCTGCCCTCCCCACCCCGACAGGTTCCCTCCCCACCCCGCCGGGGCGGCACGAGCTACCCGCCACCCCCTCCGCACCGGGTTTCGGCTGGCCTCTTCGCCCTCGGCCTCAGGTGCTGCGTCCGTTCCGGGTGGGTCCGGAACGCTGGTCGCCCGGGCACCGCGGCATCGATCTCGCCGCCGTCCCGGGCCAGGAGGTCCTGGCGGCCGGGGGCGGGGTGATCGGGTTCGCCGGGCAGGTCGCCGGGCGTCCGGTCGTCACCGTGATCCATCCCGGGGGGTTGCGGACGACGTACGAGCCGGTGGTCGCGGCCGTCCGCCGGGGACAGGTCGTCCGCCGGGGTGAGGTCCTGGGGTCTCTCGCGCCCCGAAACCACCACTGCGATCCGACTTGTCTGCACTGGGGAGCCCTGCGCGGCACGGACTACACCGATCCATTGGGCCTGGTCGCAGACGGGCCACCGGTGCTTCTGCCGTTGGCCTCCCCGGTGCGGTTCCCCGCCCGGCTCCCCAGGCAGCTCCCCAGGCAACCGTCTGGACGATCGACCGCGCCGCAACGGGATGGCCTCGTCCTCGCCCTCACCATGAGAACCTGGATTGCTCCATGTGCCTGCTTCTTCTCAGCACGGCCCGTACCCACCTGGGTGAACGGACCGGTTGCCTGCAGCCATACAAGTACGACACGGCATACTGGGGCACCCGTGTGCCGTGGCGATCGGCGGCCTGATCAGGATCGGGGGCAATCGTTGACCGTCGCGTCTGATCTCCCCGACCAGTCGTCCGGGAGTTCTCCTGGTACGTCCGCCGTGAGTCCCTGCGCGGGCGAACCCCTGATCGCCGTCCAGGGCCTGTGGAAGGTCTTCGGACCACGGGCCGACTCCGTCCCGTCCTCCGAGGAACTGTGCGGCCTCGACCGTGCGGAGCTCATGCGCCGCCGGGGGAACACGATCGCCGTACGCGATGTCTCGTTCGAGGTCGCTCCGGGTGAGGTCTTCGTGGTGATGGGCCTTTCAGGTTCCGGCAAGAGCACCCTCATCCGTTGCCTGACCCGCTTGATCGAGCCCACCGCCGGTGAGCTCCGGTTCGAGGGTGAGGACCTCCGCCGGGCATCCCCCCGCCGACTGCGGGATCTTCGACGACACAAACTCGCCATGGTCTTCCAACACTTCGGGCTTCTTCCGCACCGGCGTGTGGTCGACAACGTCGGCTACGGCCTGGAGGTCCGGGGAACCCCTCGGGCCGAGCGGACACGGCGGGCCATGGACGTCCTGGATCTCGTGGGCCTCTCCGGGTACGAGAACGCCTACCCCGACGAGCTCTCCGGGGGTATGCAGCAGCGGGTCGGCCTGGCCCGGGCTCTCGCGGTCGAGCCCGATGTGCTGCTCTTCGACGAACCGTTCTCGGCTCTCGACCCTCTGATCCGCCGTGAGATGCAGACCGAGGTCGCACGGTTGCATCGTGACCTCGGGACCACCATGGTCTTCGTCACCCATGACCTCTCCGAGGCGTTACGGCTCGGCGACCGAATCCTGATCATGCGTGACGGTGAGGTAGCCCAGGTGGGAACGGGTGCGGAACTCGTCGCCGCCCCTGCCGACGACTACGTGCGCGATTTCGTCCGTGACGTCCCGCGGGGGGACGTCCTCACGCTCCGCTGGCTCATGAGGCCCCCGAGACCCGGCGATCTCCTCGACGGTCCGGAGCTCAGTCCCGATCTCGTCGTCCGGGAGGCCATCCGTCCAGTCCTCGCCGCGGACCGACCGGCGCGTGTCGTCTCCTGCGGCCGGCTCCTCGGGATCGTGGACGACGAGGAGATCCTCGCGGTGGTGAGTCCGGACCACCACACCGCAGCCTCGGTTCTCGGCCGGGCCTCAGTCTGATGACCACGATCATCACCGACCCGGGCTCCCGGGTCCTTCGACCGGTGCGGCGCCGATGGGGCGTTGTCGCCGTCGTCACCCTCTGGATACTTCTCGGGACTCTCCTGAGCGGCCGGGACACCCTCGCCCTCGGTTCGGCGGACATCACCTCCTTCCACCGATGGCTGAACGACCTCCGCGCCTCCATCGAGACCGGGCTGGCCGGGGGCTCCCCTGTCTCGGCCCTGATCACCGGGGTTCGAACGACCATCGGCGCCGTCGTCGGCTTCGGGCAGGATCTCGTCGCACGCCCGTCGTTCGGACGTCCTGTGCCGGGGATCGGCTGGCTCGGAGTCGTGGCGATCGCCGGATACGTGACGGCGGCCCTCGCCGGGGCCCGGGTCGCCGTTCTCACCGTGACCGGCCTGACCTTCCTCGGCCTGCAAGGGCTCTGGCAGGACAGCATGGACACCCTCACCCTCACAGCGGCCGCCGTCGGACTCGCGCTGGTGATCGGGTTGCCCATCGGAGTCGCCGCCGGGGTGAGCCCCCGGACGAGACGTCTGGTCACTCCCGTCCTGGACGTGGCGCAGACGATGCCCGCTTTCGTGTACCTGACCCCCCTGACCTTGGTCTTCCTGATCGGACCGGCGTCCGCGACCATCACGACCTTGATCTACGCCTTGCCACCGGTGATCAGGCTCACCGTCCACGGGATCCGAACCGTTCCCGGGGACTCGGTCGAGGCCGCCGTCTCCCTCGGGACGACAGGCAGACAGCGGCTGGTCCAGGTCCTCCTGCCGATGGCCCGTCGCACGATCGTGCTCGGCATCAATCAGACGATCATGGCAGCGCTGTCCATGGTGACCATCGCCGCCCTGATCGACGCCCCAGGACTCGGCCGCACCGTGCTCAAGGCGCTCGAAACCCTCGACGTCGGCGTGGCGTTCAACGCGGGTCTGGCGATCGTCGTCCTGGCGGTCATGCTCGACCGCATCACGAGCACGGTGGCCGACCGCGGGGCACGGCCCCGCCGGGACACCGGCCGTGCCCGGATCCGGGCGGTGGCTCTCGCCGTCGGGGGCCTGACGACACTCTGGCTCGTCCAGCTGTCACGCACCTACCTGTGGGCCGCAAGGTTCCCGGAAACCATCACGACACCGTGGGGCCCGCTCGAGGTACGTCTCGGCGACGACATCGCCCGAGGGGCGTCCCTGGTCACCCGCGCCGTCGAGACATCTGCCTCCGGTGTCACCTCGACCGTGAAGGACGCCGGAACCATCCTGCTGATCGACCCTCTGCAGGCCTTGCTGTCCGGCAGCCCGTGGTGGCTCGTCACCGCTGCGGCCGTGGCGATCGCCTGGCTCGTCGCGGGGACCCGTGCAGCCGTGACAGCCCTCACCTGTCTCCTGCTCGTCCTCGCCACCGGGCTCTGGTCGGACTCCATGGTCACCCTCGCCGCGACCGGTGTCGCCACCGCGGCCGTCATGCTGCTGGGAGTGATCCTGGGCGTCTGGATGGGCAGGGACCGCCGGGTGGAAGCAGTCCTCCGACCCCAGTTGGACGCGGGGCAGACCATGCCCGCTTTCGTCTACCTCGTTCCGTTCGTCGCTCTGTTCGGGGCCAGCCGGTTCACGGCGATCGCCGCAGCGGTGTTGTACGCGGCGCCGGCCGCCGTGAAAATCGTCGCCGACGGCGTCCGCGCCGTGCCGGTGGAGACGCTCGAGGCCGCCGTGGCCTCCGGGTCGACGACGTGGCAGGTCATCACCAAGGTTCAACTGCCGATGGCCCGCCCGGCGTTGGCCCTCGCCCTCAACCAGGGGCTCATGTACGTGCTGTCCATGGTCGTCGTCGGAGGTCTGGTCGGCGCCGGAGCACTCGGCTACGACGTGGTGGCCGGTTTCTCCCAGGGCGAGATGTTCGGCAAAGGGCTCGCCGCAGGTCTTGCCATCGTCGTCATGGGGATCCTGCTAGACCGTGTCAGCCAGGCCGCCGCCCGCCGGGTCGGGGCCGTGGGATCGCAGCTTCACACCAGGAGGTAGACCGACCGTGCCCCGATCATGGATCTCCCCCCGTGCGCGCGCGAGCGCGCTCGCCGCCGTCACGGCCCTGGCGTTGGCGGGGTGCGGCGGCGCGACGATCGACAGTGCCGCGAGCGGCACCTCGGACGCCTCGCCGTCGGGTTCGAACCGCCCGTGCGGGACCGTCAATCTGGCGGTGAGCCCCTGGGTCGGCTACGAGGCCAATGCGGCCGTCTACCGCCATGTCGCCGAGAAGCGCCTCGGCTGCACCGTCGTCACGAAGAACCTGAAGGAAGAGGTCTCCTGGCAGGGGTTCTCGACCGGCGAGGTCGATCTCGTCCTCGAGAACTGGGGTCACGCCGATCTCGTGAAGAAATACGTCACCGAGGCCAAGGTCGCGGTCGATCTCGGGCCGACGGGGAATCGCGGAATCATCGGCTGGTACGTGCCGCCGTGGCTGGCGAAGGAACACCCTGAGGTCCTCGACTGGAAGAACCTGAACACCTTCGCCCAGAAGTTCGCCACCTCGGAGTCGGGCGGCAAGGGTCAACTGCTGGACGGCGATCCCTCGTACGTCACCAACGACGCCGCCCTGGTGAAGAACCTCGGCCTGAACTTCGCCGTCGTCCAGGGGGGCAGCGAAGCGACGCTGATCCAGTCGTTCCGTCAGGCCGAGGCGAAGAAGACCTGGCTACTCGCTTATTTCTACGAACCCCAGTGGTTCTTCAACGAGCTCAAACTGCAACGGGTGAACCTGCCGACGTACACCCCCGGCTGTGACGCCGACCCCCAGAAGGTGGCGTGCGATTACCCGCCCTACGAACTGAACAAGATCGCTCGTGTCTCCTTCGCCTCGACCGGGAGCCCTGCTGCAGCCCTGGCAAAGGCGTTCCGGTGGACCAACGAGGACCAGAACGAGGTCTCCCGGTCCATCGCCGTCGACAAACTGTCCCCGGCGGACGCGGCGAAGAAGTGGGCCGACGCCCACCCCGACATCGTCGACGGCTGGCTGAAGAACCGCTGACCATACGGTCCTTCCTGCAGGCGGCGGTGGAAGAACGCGGCCTGGAAAGAGCACTCAGCCACGGAATCCAACCGCTGCCTGCAGGAGTACCCCCAGCGCTTCAGCGTCGCCTCTTGTCACCGTCCCGCTGCTTCTTGTCCTGCCGCTTCCTGTCCCCGTCCGGGCCGAAGAGCAGGATCGCCACAATCGGGATCATGAGGAACCAGATCCAGGTGCCGGTTCCGAAGAAGAGCAGCAAGGCGGCGAACGGGGTCAGCGCCATGACTGATTCCCTCGCCCGGGCGGGCAGTCTCGCCCCGAGCAGCCCGACCGGCGCTGGCTCCGAGCCGTAACGCTCGACCGGCGCAGCCATGCCCGCCATCCCGTGGTCCTTCCCCGCGGCCGGCGGAACGACAAGCGCTCCCCGGTCCGGAACAGCGAGGTCAGGCGGCATGCCCACCGGATGGGGCTTCGGCAGATCACCGAACAACGGCCCGATCTCCGTCCAGGTCCGGGCCCGCGACGCGGTGACCTGCCGCTCCTCGAACTCGATCGGATCCAGACGCCCTTCCTCCCGGTGGACGCTCAACGCGTCGACGGCCGCCTGCCGCTCCTTGTCGCCGATACGCACCGGGACCCCCTGCTCATCCATGGCGCCATCTTCCCCCTCGGCGACGGCGATCCGAAAGGACCCAGGTTCACGACACCTCGGCGAGTTTCGCCCTCAGCTGCAGGACGGCCTTCGTGTGCATCTGACAGATCCGGGATTCGGTTACTCCGAGCACCCGGCCGATCTCGGCGAGTGTCAGCCCTTCGTAGTAATAGAGGGTGACCACGATCTTCTCCCGCTCGGGCAACTGATTGATCGCCCGGGCCAGCATGAACTTCGTCTCCTCGGTCTCGAAGGCGACGACCGGATCCTCCGCCTTCGTGTCCTCAAGAGTGTCGACGAGGGACAGTTTGTCCCCCTTCTCACCGCCCACGCTGAGGAGCTCATCGAGTGCCACCACATTGACGTAAGAGACCTGCGAGAAGATCTGATGCAGGTCATCGAGCCCGATCCCCAGCCGCTGAGCTACCTCGACCTCCGTCGGCGTCCGGTGCAGCTCACCCTCAAGCGCGGCGTAGGCCCGCTCCACCTCTCGCGCCTTGAACCGGACAGAACGCGGGATCCAGTCAATGGCCCGCAATTCATCGATGATGGCGCCCCGAATGCGCGAAATGGCATAGGTCTCGAACTTGATCGACCGATCGATGTCGAACTTCTCGATCGCGTCGATCAGTCCGAAGATTCCGTACGAGACGAGATCCGCCTGCTCGATGTTCGGGGGGAGACCGACACCGACACGACCGGCCACGTACTTGACCAATGGGGAGTAGTGGAGGATCAGGCGCTCACGGGTCGACGGATCCCCCGTGCTCTTGAATCGTTCCCAGAGAGCACGCAGGGCCGCTTCGTTGGCCGCGACGGGATCGACCATCTCGTCAACCTGCCCCTCGTCGGCAACCACGGCGACCGGTCCCCTTCCCCTTCATGCCCTTGCCTGGCGCGTTCATCGTCATGTGAGCGTAGCGTCACTATCCGACTTCGGAACGCTACAGGTCGCCGTGCCGTACTCCAGAGGAGCAAGGACACCCGAACGGCCGATACGACGGTCCCGGACCGGCCGCCGGTCAAGCCCGGGGATGCGCCTGGCGGTAACCGGCGCGCAGCCGCTCGATCGACACATGGGTGTAGATCTGCGTCGTCGCGAGCGAGGCGTGTCCGAGAATCTCCTGGACGGACCGCAGATCCGCGCCGCCGTCGAGAAGATGGGTCGCCGCCGAATGCCGCAGCCCGTGCGGGCCGACGGCGGGAGCTCCGTCTACGTGATCCACCAGATCGTGCACGATCTCACGAACCTGACGAACCCCCATCCGACCGCCCCGGATCCCGAGGAACACCGCGGATCCGGACCGAGGCCCCGCCAGAACAGGGCGGCCTCGGGCAACCCAGGCCTGTAGGGCATGGTCCGCCGGGAGCCCGAAGGGAACGACGCGTTCCTTGGACCCCTTGCCCATGACCCTAAGAGTCCGTCGTTCGTGATCGATGTCCTCCACGTCTGTCCCCACCAACTCGGACACCCGCACACCTGTCGCGTACAGAACCTCGATCAGGGCTCTGTCCCGGAGGGCGACCGCCGCCGCGGCTGGATCCAGGGACGTCGCCGAACCGGCCGGTTCCTCCGTTCTACGCGCCGCCACGGCCATGAGCTCCGACGCCTGCTCCTGACGCAGCACCCCGGGCAGAGATCTTCTCGCCTTCGGCGAGCGCAACCGCAGCCCCGGATCGTCGGGCGTCCGGCCCGTCCGGAACAGCCAGGCCGTGAAACGCCGGGCGCTCGCCGCTCTGCGGGCCACGCTGGTGCGCGCGGCACCATCCACCGTCATCGCTGCGAGCCAGGACCTCAGGACGGCAAGATCCAGGAGCTCCACGGCTGGTCGGTCAGGGGGCGTCGCCCTGTTGCCATCGATGGTGCCGACGAACTCCATCAGGGCCCGGACGTCCCCCAGATAGGCCCTGGTGGTGTGGGGCGAGCATCCTCGTTCCACGGCGAGATGACGTTCGTAACAGCGGAGGAGCTCCTCCATCTGATCCGCGGACCTGGTCACGCCCACCGCCTCCCGTGGGATCTCGCGGATCACAGTACGCCGCGGGCCCGAACAGCCTCCGGAGAACCGGGCGTCACCGTCGATCGGTACTCCGGCCGCGCGGAGACCGCCGCAACGGCGTGTCGAGCAGAGTGTCCGGCCGACGGAACGGCACACGGCGCCAGCGTGTCCCCACTCTGGCCGCTCTTCCTGCGATTTCGAGCCGCGCAAGGGAGCCGAGGAGAAGGGCCTGGTCGAGCCCGGCGGTCGCGGTGAGCCTCTCGACACCGACAGCGGTGTTCACCGGGAGAGCGTCGAGGACGCGGAGGTCGACCTCGTCGAGGCCGTCGTGCTCGGCAACGGGCACGGAGGGCGCCGGGGCGGGGTGCTCCCCCACGGCGGAGAGCAGTTCGGCGATCTCGGCAGCATCGGTGACGCACACCGCGCCTTCCCGGAGGAGCCTGTGGCATCCCGCCGACGTCGACGAGGTCACCGGGCCGGGGACCGCCGCGACGTCCCGGCCGATCAGGGCCGCCTCGCGGGCAGTGATCGATGCCCCGGACCGCCAGGCCGCCTCGACCACCACGGTGGCGAGGCCCAAGGCCGCGATCAGCCGGTTGCGAGTGATGAATCGCCACCGGGTGGGGGACGAGCCGGGCGGTAGCTCGCTCACGAGGGTGCCTCTGGCCGCGATCTGTTCGATCAGTTCTTCGTTGCCCCGGGGATAGGGCCGGTCGACACCGCAGGCGAGCACGGCGACCGTCGGCCCGTGGACGGCGAGAGCCCCTCTGTGAGCAGCCGCATCGATCCCGTAGGCCGCGCCGGACACGACGGTGATCCCCCGTTCGACGCAGCCGGACGCCAGCTCCGCCGCGGTCCACTCGCCGTACCGGGAAGACGCGCGGCATCCGACGATGGCGACGGCGCGACGGGTCGTCACACCGAGGGATACGGGTCCGCGCGCCCAGAGCGCCACTGGCTCCCGATCACCGAGGAGGGCCATCCCCGTCGGCCACTCGTCGTCGCCCGGGACGACCAAGCGCCCGCCGAACCTCCGCATCGTGGCCAGGTCACGTCCAGGATCCACCTGCGAGAGCCGGGCACGCCAGTTGGCCACGGGCCGGGGATCGCGAAGGACCGTCCCGAGTCTCTCGGAACGCTCCATCAGGGCCAGCAGGGCGTGACCCGGACGAAGCAGACGCAAGCAACGGACGACCGCGACGTCCCCAGGTTCCGCCAGCCGGCTCCAGGCCGCCCGGGCCGTGCGGTCGTCCTCAGGGTCGAACCACTCCGGTGTCGTGCGACCGTTCATGCCGCCGCCACCGCCCCTCGGCAGCGCAGGAGCAACGCTTGCCCGACGTCGTCCCGGTCCGGGACGTTCCGTCCAGCGAGATCGGCCAGAGACCACGCGATCCTCAGCACACGGTCGTAGCCACGGATCGACAGGCGCCCTCGGTCCACGGCGAGGTCGAGATCCCGGGTGGTTCCGGAAGCCAGGCGCCAGCGTCCCCGCAACCAGGCGCCCGGGACGTCAGCGTTGCAGGCCCAGGGAAGACCCGTGAACCGGACGGCCGCCGTCTCCCTCGCCGCACGGATCCGGGCCCCCACGCGGGCGGTGGACTCGGGAGCGGTTGCCCGGGCCATCTCCGCACGGGAGACCGCCTGGACCTCGACCTGAAGATCGACCCGGTCGAGCAGGGGGCCGGACAACCGCCCGAGGTACCGGCGTCTGGACAACGGGCTGCACACGCAACGGTCACCCTTGCCTCCGGACATCCCGCAGGGACACGGATTCGCCGCCATGACGAGCTGGAACCGGGCGGGGAAGCGTGCGACGCCCATGGCGCGCTGGATGACCAGCTGCCCGTGCTCCAACGGCTGACGGAGCGCTTCGAGAGCCCGGGCACCGAACTCGGGCGCTTCGTCGAGAAATAGAACGCCTCGATGCGCCCGTGAGGCCGCACCCGGCCGAGGAATGCCGCTGCCGCCTCCCACGAGCGCCGCGACGGTCGTGGTGTGGTGCGGGTTCTCGAATGGCGGACGCCGCCGGAGACCGGCGTCGGGGTCGAGCGTTCCGGCGAGGGAGTGGACGGCGGTGACCTCCAGGGCAGCGGCCTGCGTGAGGTCGGGCAAGAGCCCCGGCAGGCGTTCGGCCAGCATCGTCTTGCCCGCCCCAGGAGGGCCGACCATCAGGAGGTGGTGCCCGCCCACGGCTGCGACCTCCAACGCATGACGCCCGTCGGGCTGGCCCACGACGTCCGCGAGGTCGGGCGCGGGACGTGACGCCTCCTTCCCGGACGGATGCGGGACCCGGTCGCCGAGGAGACGACCGCCGTGAGGCAGAACCCCCTCCAGGGAGGGAGGAGGCTCGCCCCGGTGAAGGGCCACGACGTCCAGCAGGTGGCGCACGCCTGTCACCTCGGCCCCCGGCACGAGCCGGGCCTCCAGCGTGTTCGCCTCCGGCACGACCAACCGGGGCCGCCCCGCCGCCACGGCAGCCACGACCGCGGGCAACACCCCCCGAACCGGACGGACACGGCCGTCAAGCCCCAGCTCCCCCAGGTGGACCCGCCCGGCGACAGACGCCGCCGGGACCGTCCCGGACGCCGCGAGCAAGGCCGCTGCGACAGCGAGATCGAAAGCGGTACCGGCCTTGGGCAGAGCCGCGGGTGACAGATTGACGGTGATCCGCCGGGAGGGCAACGGGCACCCCGCGTTCGCCGACGCCGCCCGGACGCGGTCGCGGGCCTCGGTCAGCGCCGCGTCCGGAAGGCCCACGAGCGTGAACGCCGGTAACCCGTTCGCCACGTCAGCCTCGACCTCGACCAGATGCCCTTCCAAGCCGACCAACCCCACGGAGAGGCTCCGCCCCAGCATGTGACCACCTCCTCGAACCACTTTGGCCGCCCGCGCACCCGTCCGCCCGCCCCTCGACGCGCCCTGTGGACGACAGCACCGCAGAGGGTGCCTGTGGACGAGTCGACCGGACAGCCAGGCCTCGGGCAGCCAGGCCCCGGGCCGTCACTCCACCCCTTGCAGGTGGGTGATGCGCGCGGCTCCGGATCTCGGCAGCAGGACCGTGACGACGTCGATCCTCACCGCCGGCCACGACCCCTGTTGCTGCCCGAGCCAGAGGCCCGTGAGCAGTCTCAAACGGGCGATCTTGGCAGGGGTCACCGCTTCCTCGGGAGTACCCGCCGTCAGCGACCGCCGGGTCTTCACCTCGACGACAACGAGACACCCGTCGTCCACGGCGACGATGTCGATCTCGCCGCGACGACAACGCCAGCGGCGTGCGAGAACCGTGAACGCACGCTGTTCCAGGTACCGGACGGCGAGATCCTCGCCGTAGCGGCCCACCGCCTCCGTCGCTCCCACACCCATCACCCCGAGGCACTCTCGACCCGACGAGGCGGACCACGCACTCCCGCAGCAGCTCCCTGTGGACAACGCACCACGAAGCCCACCTGTGGCCGGGTCGGCCGGAGCCCGGTCGGCGGGAGCCCGGTCGGCGGGAGCCCGGTCGGCCGGAGCGAACCTTCCCGCACCGCGGTTTGTACTTAGAGCGACCGGCAACAAGGCGGATCGAGATGCGCCGGGCCGGTGTCCGCTGTGGCGCGGAAAGAAAATCAGTGGGTCAGAACTCGGCACAGAGGGATCAGACGCCGGGGAAACCGCCGGTCTTGGGCATCTCGAGCTCGCTCTTGGCGAGTTCCTCGACGTTGACGTCCTTGAAGGTCACGACGCGCACCGACTTGACGAACCGTGCCGGACGATAGACGTCCCACACCCAGGCGTCGCTCAGGGTGACTTCGAAGAAGACCTCACCCCCGGCGGAACGCACCTGCAGGTCGACCTGGTTGGCGAGGTAGAAGCGCCGCTCGGTCTCGACCACGTAGGAGAAAAGCCCTACAACATCCCGGTACTCCCGATAGAGCTGCAGCTCCATCTCGGTCTCGTAGTTCTCGAGGTCCTCGGCGCTCATTGTGGACTGGTCGCTCCGGGTCAGGTTCGGCCGCACGGTTGCGCGGCGGGGGCCAGGGGCGCCGGGACCGGCGCCGCCCTTCATCCTCCTCCATCTTGACGTAGGCCGCCGGACGCGACAGAACCGCCACCCCGGATGCCCCGTCCCGGACACGGGTGCCGTGGCCAGGCGCCGTGTCCGGGGACGCCGGGAGGTCCGTGATCATCGCCCGTCCACGTCGAGGGCCAGGCCCGCCGGATCCCGCAGACCCGCCGGATCCAGCAGGGCAGTCGGATCCCGGGGGTCCGTCAGATCGAGCAGCTCGTCGAGCAGATCCCCGCCGAGGAAAGCGTCCTCCGGGACATCGTTCCCCGCAGAGACCCCGGGCAGGCTCCATGACCGCCGGTGCTGTTCGCAGGCCCCGAGTTCGGCGAGAGCGGCGAGATGATCCGGCGCCGCGTAGCCTTTGTTGTCGCACCAGCGGTACCGGGGGAAATCGGCCGACCGGGCCACCATGATCGCATCCCGTTCCACCTTGGCCAGCACGCTCGCGGCGGCGACGGCGGCGCACCGCAGGTCGGCCTTGACGAGGGTCCGGACCTCCGGCTGGCCGTGGAAGGGTTCCGTCGGGGAAGGCTCCGTGGGTCGTCCCCGCACGGCGTCCAGTTCGAACAGCGGTTCGGTGAGGAACACCGTTGTCCCCTCGGTCTCACCGCCGCGCGGGCCCGGCGGTGTCAACCAGTCGTGGGACCCGTCGAGCAGCACGCACGGAGGCATCTCCGGCAGGGCGGTGAGGGCCCGTCGTCCGGCGAGGCGGAGCGCGCCGATGATGCCGTGGCGATCGATCTCGTCCGGCTCGGCGTGTCCGACGGCGTGCGCGGTGGCCCAGCGCCGCAACCGTGGCACGAGTGCCTGCCGCGCGGCGGGGGTCAGGAGCTTCGAGTCACGGACCCCGGACGGCGCCGCGCGCACCGAGGCGTCGACGACGACGACTCCCACGGTGACCGGCCCCGCCAGGGCCCCTCGCCCGACCTCGTCCATCCCCGCCACGAGCCGGTTCCCGGCACGAAGGAGCTTCCGTTCCTCCCTCAAAGTCGGTATCTGCGAACGACGACCCCCCCGAGAACGCCCGGTGCCGGGCGTGACCGCCGAAGGTGTCACTTCTGACCGGCGGCTGGTGGATCAGGGACACGGGCGAAGACCTCAGGCGGGCCGCTCAGCCCCGTGAAGCGGGAGAAGGGCCAGACGAGGACGAAGGCTTTCCCCACGACGTTCGCTATCGGGACCTGCCCCTGAGTCGCTTCCTTGACATGGAACCGGGAGTCGTAGGAATTGCTCCGGTTGTCGCCCAGGACCCATAGGTGATCGGGTTTGACGGTCGTGGTGAATGGATCGTTGGAGGGTTTGACCCCCTCTTTGAGGTAGGTCTCGGTGATGGGTACTCCGTTGACGGTCAGCTTGCCCTCGGCGTCGCAACACTTGACCGTGTCTCCGGGAAGCCCGATCACGCGCTTGATCAAGTGTTGTCCGGCGTCCTGCGGCAAAAGGCCGATGAAGGTCAGCGCCGCCGTCAGCCCTCGCTGGACCGCTCCCTGCTGTTCGGTTTCCTGGTGCTCCTGCAGCCAGCCACCCGGGTCCTTGAAGACGACAACGTCGCCCCGGCTCAGCGACATCGGGCTGGGTGTCAGTTTGTTCACCAGCACCCGGTCACGGAAAGTCAGGGTGTCCTGCATGGACTCGGACGGAATGAGGAACGCCTGGATCAGGAACGTCTTGATGACCAGCGACAGGGCAAGCGCCATCCCCAGGACGACGAACACCTCCGACACGACGGACAGCACCGCCTCGGCGGGAGTCTGGGGTTCCCTCTTCTCCTCGGTCTTGCGCTCTTTCCCCTGCCGACCTGGAAGGTTCAGCCCCGTCCGGCCCCGACGAGAGGAACGGTCCTCTGTCACGGGCCCGGTCCGGGTGGGGACGGCGCCCGTCCGGGTGGGGACGGCGCCCGTCCGGGTGGCGACCGCGCCCGTCCGGGCCGAGGGGACGGCGCCGGCGGTCCGGGTGGAGATCGGACCGCTGCGCGCGGAGACGGCCCCGGTGCCGTAGCCCTTGCCGGATCCACGCTGCGAACGCCGTGGCGGGTCAGAGATCCCCGTCCAGGAGTCATCACCGCGAGGTCGGACCACCTGACGTCCGGTCGCCGTCCGCCGATCGGCGTCCTCCCGGGCGTACGGACCCCCACCGCCGGCCGCGCCGTTGCCGTTCGCCGGAGCGGACGTCTCCGCCCCGGACGACGACCGGCCCGCGGGAGCGGCAGGAGAGCTTGTCTGTCCGTACTGCTGGTAGCCGTAGTCCTGCGCCGTACCGGCCTGCGCGGCGGCACCGGGCTGGGCGTACCCCGCTGCGGCGGCACCGGGCTGGGCGGCACCGGGCTGTCCGTACTGCTGGTAGCCGTAGTCCTGCGCCGTACCGGCCTGCGCAGCGGCACCGGGCTGGGCGTACCCCGCTGCGGCGGCACCGGGCTGGGCGGCACCGGGCTGTCCGTACTGCTGGTAGCCGTAGTCCTGCGCCG
>JAUPKQ010000016.1 GCA_030837345.1 Actinomycetota bacterium
CGAGCTCCGCACCGGACGCGACGGCGTCGGCGACGATCCCGGGGACACGCGCCGGATCCGCCTCACGGTGCACGGCGACCAGGTCGAGACCCCCGTCACGCAGCCTCCGGCTCGCCTTCGTCACGACGTCCCGGCCTGACCGAGAGCGGTCGTTGACCACGAGGACGGCGCGGCGCTCACCGGCCGATCGGGGAGGGCTGACGGTCATGGGCGCAGCGTGACAGATCCGAGGTCCGCCGGTCACACCCGAAAGTCAATGGCGCCTCCGCGTCACACCGGGCACGATAGGGGCGCGATCAGGGGCTGGGTGACTCCCGGCCGAGGTGGTCGCGCCGGAGGACCCGGCCGAGAGGAAGGAGATGGACATGCCCGTCGTCAACGGTTTCGTCGTGGCCGCAGCCGATTTGAGGCACCGTCCGTCCCGCCCTTCCCACCGCTGATTCAGCCGCCGGGGGAGGGCACCTCACCCGAGGAGAAACCCCTTGTCCAGTCACTCCGACCACCCGACGTCCGACCACCCGACGTCCGATCACCCGACGTCCGATCACCCGACGTCCGACTGCCCCGCCCTGACCGCCCTCGGTTGGGACCGCGAGGTCGCCCAGGCGCTCGCCGAGGCGGTACCCCCCGTCGGCCACGGGTCAGGCCTTCTCCCCGGTCGCGTCGTCCGGGTCGAACGAGGCGCCTGCGTCGTCGCCCTCGACGACGGGGACCACTCCGCCCGGACCCCTGTGGTCCCGGCGGTCGGTGACTGGGTGGGGGTGCGCCGCCGGGGAACCGATCTGTCCGTCGAGACCATCGCCCGGCGCCGGTCCCAGCTCGCCCGGCGCGACCCGGAGGGTCTCACCCAGGTCCTGGCCACCAACCTCGACGTCGTCCTCATCACGGCGCCCGCGGACCGCCTGTCGGCGGCGAGGGTCGAACGTGAGACCGCGGCCGCCTGGGACAGCGGCGCCCAGCCGCTCGTCCTCGTCACCAAGGTCGATCTCGCTCCCGACGGCCTGGTGGACGACCTGAGGGCGCGGCTGATCGGCGTGGACGTCGTCGAGACCAGCGCCCTGACGGGAGAGGGGACGGAGAACGTCGCGGCGGCACTTAGGCCCTGCCGCACCGCCGTCCTCCTCGGCCCGTCGGGAGCGGGGAAGTCGACCCTGGCGAACGCCCTGCTCAGGAGGGAACAGCCGGGAGCGGAACGACCGGGCACCGAACAGCCCGCGACGGAATGGCTCGCGACGTCCGACGTCCGGGCCGGTGACCGTCGGGGACGCCACACGACGACGTCACGGCATCTCCTGGTGCTCCCCGGCGGCGGGGTCCTGATCGACACACCCGGGCTGCGCTCGCTCTCCCTCGCGGGAGGCGACGGACTCGCCCGCACGTTCGCCGACATCGAGGCGTTGGCGCACGGGTGCCGCTTCGCCGACTGCCGGCACGAGCAGGAACCCGGGTGCGCCGTCGCCGCCGCCGCCGACGCCGGGGACCTCGACGTCCGGAGGGTGTCGAACTATCACAAACTCCAGCGGGAACTCGACTTCGAGACCCGCCGGGACGACCCGGTCGCCCGAGGGGAGATCCGCCGCAAACACAAGATCCAATCAAAGATGATCAAAAGGTTCAACCAGGATCGGGGACAGCGCCGGTGACGGTGTCCCCGGGGATGTGTCCTGCGGACTTCATCGAAGTTTGAGGAGGTCTGCCCGGATACTTGTCCCATGAGCATCACGGCCGATGAGCGTGCGGCGTTCCTGGTCCGGCAGCGGGAGATCAGCAGACGGCGGTACGACGATTTGCACAACCTCCACTACGACGAGCTGTGGGGAGAGGTCGAGCCGATGCACGGCGACTTCGTCCGGAAGCTCGTGCGTGGACTCCCCCGGCCGGCCAGGGTCCTGGACGCCGCCTGCGGGACGGGCAAGTACTGGCCGCTGCTCATCGGGGCCGGGGCGAGGATCGTGGGGGTCGACCACTCCACCGGGATGCTGGCGCAGGCGCGGCGCAAGCACCCTGAGATCGCGATCCGGAGCCTCGCCCTCCAGGACCTCGCCCGGGCCGACGACCTCGCGGCGTCGTTCGACGCCGTCCTCTGCGTCGACGCGATGGAGTTCGTCGGACCGGAGGACTGGCCCGTCGTCCTGGAGGGGTTCGCCCGCACCCTCCGGGACGACGGACTGGTCTACCTCACCGTCGAGCAACCCGAACTGGACGACGAACCCGGCCCGCCCGCCGACCCCCGTCAGCTGCCGGGCGAGAGCCTGGACGGCGGGGGCTACCACCACTTCCCCACCGACGCCCAGGTCCGCGCCTGGTTGACCGGGGCGGGATTCGACGTCCTCGAGCACGGCGACGCGGAGTGGTACTGGCACTATCTCGTCCAGCTCGTCAGGGCCCCCGGCGAGGACGCCGGACCCGCCTGAGGACGGTCAGCCCTCCTCGTCGCCCTCCTCCTCGCGCCGGTCGATCCAGGCGGCGAGAACACGCTGCCGGGTCCACTCCCGCGGCTTCTCGATCCGGGCCCACTCACGGTAGGCCGCCGACATGACGTCCTGGGCGAGTTCGGCGGCGAGCGCCGGACGCGCCCCTTCGATCATCAGCAGGGCGAGGAGCTGGGGAAGGTAGTCCCGGTAGAAGGCGCCGAACCCCCGGGCTTCGCTCGGGCGGCCCTCGTCATCGTCCGGCGAGGACCCGGCCGGAGACTCCCGGACGGGCTGGGGCGCCGACGGGGCCGTGCGCGACCGCGACGGAAGAGGACGCCGGGCAGGCAGTTCACGTTCGCGGACGGGCTCGGGCTCGAACGCGGGCCTCGATTCGAACATCCCCTCCGGCTCGAAACCGGCATCCGGTTCCGGGGAGGGCGCCGGCGACCGCTGCGGGAGACCACGCCTGGCTGACGGTCCGGCCTGCCCCGTGGGGTGTCCGGCGGGCTCGCCGCCCGGGCGCTGCGGACGCTGCCGCGACGGCAGCCCCGACGACCGGCGACCACTGACGGGACCGGGGGGGGCCTCCGCCGGGGCGGGAACCTCCCGCTGCGGCAACGGTGGCGGTGTCGGGGTGCGGGAGGCCCGGGCTGACGGCGCGGACGTCTGCGGCGCGGAGCCCGGTGGACCCGCGGGAGAGGAACCGCCGACCGGACGCCGTGGCAGGGAGGAACCGGGACCGTTCGCTGCCGCGCCGTTCGTTCCCGTCCCGTTCACGCCGGGAGTCGAACGCCGTGGGGGGACACGGACCGCGCCCTCGGCTGCGCTCCCGTTGGCGGGCGCCTCGAACGGCTCGAACCGGGGCGGGGACGCCGCTCTCGGAGCCGCCGCGCCGCGCGACGGGCGGGCACCGGCCTCGGGGCCGCCGAAGAGACTCGTGCCGTTGACACGGCCGCTCGGCTGGTACTCCGGTTCGAGTTCCTCCTCGAACTCCTCCTGCTCGACACCCTGGTCACGCATGCGCCGGGCGTTGAGCAAGCCCTGCTGGAAGCCGTCGAGACGTGAACGAACGGTCCCGGCGTCGATCCGACCGGGGTCGGCGGCGAACAACGACCGCCCGAGGGTCTCGGTGGCGGACGGAACCGTGTTGGCGCCCGGACGGCGCCGGGGCAGCCCGGACTCGGTGCTGCCGGCGATGGAGGGCTGGGCCGCGGCACGGGCACCCGCCTCGCGCCACGCCTCGTCCTCCAGGGAGGCCCAGGTGTTGGCCCCTCCCGAGGAGAACCACGCGGAGACGGAATCGAAGATCGGCGTCCCGATGCTCACGAGGCTGCTGATCGGCCCGCCCAGGAGCGACCCGGAATCGTACGACGACGCCGGGGGCAGACCTGGTGACGGGTAGCTCGGTGCTGACAAGGGGCCCGGCAGGCCACCCTGGTGGAAACCACCCATCCCCGGCTGGGGGGAGACGGCTGGCGAGTACCTGGGGTTTCCGGCCATCGGCGCAGGCGTGTACTGCTGCCCCGGCGCGGGCCGGACGGGTTGCTGCATCGGCGCCGGAGGCGCGTAACCCGGCGGCTGGCCCATACCCGGTTGACCCATGCCCGGCATCTGGCCCATACCCGGCTGGCCCATACCTGGCTGGCCCATGCCCGGCATCTGGCCCATACCCGGCTGGCCCATACCCGGCTGGGGGGTCCCCTGCGACAGCTGCCCGGACGGGAGCATCCGTGTGATGTCCGCCCCCGCGGGAAGACCCGCCCCGAACGCGGCGGTGGGAGGCGCGGGAGGAGCGACCACCGGAGGTTGCGGAGTCCCCCCGGGCGGTGGAGTCCGGCCGGGAGGGGGAGTCCGGCCGCCCTGTCCCATCGGGGGGCGTCCCGCCGGAGAGCCGAAAGGGGCGTCCGGCGGGGACGACGGACGCTGACCGGCGGGAGGAGCTCCCGCGGGCGATCCGCCCCGGCCCGGCTGGCTGAGGGTCTCCGCGAACCGGCTGCGTGCGGCGGCGACGCGACCGTCGCCGGGCTGGAGGACCCGGGAGAGCGCCCCGAAGTCCTCGGGAACCAGAGGACCCCGTCTGGCGTCGCCGGCCGACGTCCCGGATTCGATCATGGGAACGAGGGCGCGCAGGCCGTCGGCGCGCGCGTTCTCGGCGCCGTTCTCGGGCACCGAGACGATCTGAGCTGCCTGCGGACCGGTGAACCCGCACATCTCCCGCAGGAGGACGACCCGGCGCGGGACGTCGGGCAGCCGGTCGAGGCACTCCTGCAGAACGGTGAGGCGCGTGACGTCCGCACGGTCCCAGTAGGCCGGGGCGGAGTCCTTCAGCGGGTCGGATCCCTCGGGCTGGGGCCGGCGCTGCCAGGTCGACGCCAGGCGCTGGGCCGTCGCGTACAGGTGGACCTGATGGGACGGGTATCCCCCCGTGCCGGGCCAGGTTGCCCGCAGTTCGAGGAAGGCCTGCTCGGCGATCGCCTCGGCGCCGGACATCCCGAGGACACGATCGCTGCTGAAGAGATAGGCGACGAGCTTGTCGATCTCGCGCGCGTGGAGGGCGGCGAGGTCGTCGCCGCTGTTCCGCCCTGGCGTCTCGTGCAGAGCAGAACGTACCGCGTCAGTCATCACCAGAGATCACCCCGCACCTCGGGGCCGCGAAGTTCAGGCATGTCGTTGTTCGTCTCCGCCCTTGTGGACGGCCGACTCCTCCCCGGTCGCAACCTACGTACGGGCCCGTCGGTCCTTCCTCCCATGATCCCTCCTCCGCGCACGGGGCACCCATGACGGCCTTGAGGGTCGCTACAGGCTAGCGCCCTTCCGGCCGAGCGTAGGAGTGCTCTTTTCACCAGCTTCACCCATTCGCCCCGGGATCTGAGCTATAGGACCCGGTCGCCCGGCTCTCTCTCGCATGCTCCCAGGCCCCGTGCCGCACGTCCCCCGAGTGAACCAGTCCCCCACTCCCGACCCCGACGCGTCACCGAACGGTCACGCTCCGTCGAGCGTGACGGGAGCCTGCAGCACCGCCCACCAGGTCCCCGCCGGGGGGAAGGCAAGCTGGGCGGGCGTGGCTAGGCTCCGGACAAGACCTCGGCCTGCGGACAGAACAACGGGAGAAGACCACGATGCGAATGCCGGACGTCGATCTGGACACGGGCTTCATCAAGCTGCTGGGGCTCGAGATCGTCGAGGCGTCCGGCGACCGGGTCGTCGTCCGGTGGGAGGCACGACCCGACCTTCACCAGCCGTTCGGTCTGGTGCACGGAGGTGTCTACTGCGCGGCCGTCGAGACGGCGGCGAGCATCGGTGGCGTCCTGTGGCTCGGTGGGCGGGGGACGGCCGTGGGGGTGAGCAACCAGACCGATTTCCTCCGGGCGGTCCGGGAGGGGGAACTGACCGCGACGGCGTCCCCGGTGCACCGGGGACGGTCGCAGCAGCTCTGGGCGGTCGAGATCACGGACGCCGGCGGGCGGCTCGTCGCCCGGGGCCAGGTCCGTCTGCAGAACCTCCCCAACCCCCCGGTACCGGCTCCCGTCAGGCCGCCGTCCCCCTGAGGACGGCGTCCATGCGGCGGAGCGCCTCGTCGAGGATCCCCGCTGACGTCGCGAAGTTCAGCCGGACGAATCCTTCGCCTCCCGGCCCGAAGTCCTCACCAGGGCTGAGCCGGACGCCCCCTTCGGCGAAGGCCTTTCCCGCCCACTGCCCGAGTCCGGTCCCGCGGACGTCCAGCCAGGCGAGATAGGTCCCGTCCGGCGCCGCCAGGTCGACACCGGGCCAGGTGGCCGCCATCTCGGCGACGCGGCGCCGGTTGCACCCGAGATGCTCCACAAGCGTCACGAGCCAGGCGTCGCCCTCGGGGGTCCAGGCCGCGAGCGCGGCCTCGACGCCGAGGAAGGAGGGCGCCCCGAAGAGATCCGACGGGAGGGCATCGCGTTTCCGCAGCAGGTCGGGGTCGCCGACGTGCATGACGGCGCACCGCAGCCCCGCGAGGTTGAACGCCTTGCTGGCGGAGGTGAGGGTGACGGTCCGGCGGGCGGCGTCGGGGGAGATCGACGCGAAAGGGATGTGCCCGTGGGGCGTGTATCCCAGGTCGGCGTGGATCTCGTCGGAGATGACGAGCAGGTCGTGGCGCCGGGCGGTCTCGGCGACGGACTCCAGCTCGGCGCGGGTGAAGACGCGCCCCGTCGGGTTGTGGGGGTTGACGAGGATGAGGACGCGGGCCCCGGCGCGGGTGACGGCGTCGTCCGTGGCCGCCGGGTCGAGGGCCCATCCGCACGTGGGGTCCCGGTGGAGCGGCAGGGGGACCAGCCTGCGGCCGGACGCCGTGATCGAGGACAGGAAGGGCGGATAGGCCGGGACGTGCAGGGCGACGGCGTCCCCCGGGGCGGTGGCGAGGTGGAGGATCAGCTGCACCCCCTGGATCAGGTCGGTGACCTCGCGGACGGGTGCCGCGTCGGCCGCCCAGCCATGGCGTTCGGCCATCCTGCGCGAGAACGCGGCGCGCAGCGGAGTTCTCCCGAGCCAGTTCGGGTAGCCGAGGTCACCGACCTCGATGATCTCCCGTAGCCGGCTGAGGACCGGTGGGCAGGGCGGGAAGTCCATGTCGGCGATCCACGCGGCGATACCACCGTCCGCGAGGGCCCACTTGGCCCCCGGACGTCGGGAGACCCGCTCGAGGTCGACGTCGTCGAACCCCTCGTGCAGCGGGTGGTCCCCGTTCCCTCCCGGCCGACGACCTTGCCTACCGTCCACGTGCCCCTCCGTCCGTGGTCCCGCCCGGTCCCCGATTCCGGGGACCTCTGGGGCCGAGACCTCCCGTCCGGGATCGTAGACGTGGTTCACGTCCCCAGCAGCGGCGCGAGCCTGCGAAGCTCGGTGTACGTCGGGACGAGCGCGTCGTAAAGATCGGAGAAGACGGGCAGCAACGCCGCGTAGACGGCGGCGGCGTCCGGGTCCGGCACGGCGACGGACTCGATGGCGACGAGGTCGGAGGCCACCTCGACCGAGGGAATCATGCCGAGGGCCTGCAACCCGACCAGCCCGGCCCCGAAGCCGCTGCCCTCGTGCCCGGTGGGGAAGGAGACCGGCGTCCCGAGGACGTCGGAGAGCAGTTGCCGCCAGAACGGGCTGCGGGTGAATCCGCCGGTGGCACGGATCTCGTCGATCTCGATCCCGGCCGCCCGCATGGTGCCGAGCACGAGGGCGAGTTGCAGGCAGACGCCTTCGAGGGCGGCCCGGACGAGGTGCTTGCGTCTGTGGGCGCGGGTGAGACCGACGTAGGCCCCCCGGGGCAGGGCGCTCCAGTGCGGGGCCCGCTCGCCGAGCAGGTACGGCAGCATGAGCAGGCCGCCCGATCCCGCGGGTGCGCGCTCGGCGAGGGCCGCCAGTTCCGCGACGGCGCCGGACCCGAGTTCGGGGGCGAGCGCGTCCCCGGCCCACTGGAGCACCACTCCCCCGTTGTTGACGGCGCCACCCACCACCCAGCGATCCCGCGTGAGGGAGTAGCAGAAGAGGCCGCCGGACGGGTCCGTCACGGGACGGTCGAGCGTGACACGCAGGGCGCCGCTGGTCCCGATCGAGCAGGCGGCCACGCCGGGGCGCACGGCACCGACGCCGAGGTTGGCGAGCGGACCGTCACTTCCGCCGACGACGACGGGAGTCGCGGCGGGAAGCCTGAGGCGCTCCGCCGCCTCCGGGAGGAGACCCGGAATCACCCGGGTGACGGGGACCAGCTCGGGCAGCTGCTCCGGTCGCACCCCGGCGACGTCCAGGGCCTCGGTGTCCCAGGTGAGGGTGGCGGAGTCGAGCAGCCCGGTCGCACTCGCCACGGAATGGTCGCTGACGAAGGCCCCGGTGAGGTGCAGCAGGACGTACTCCTTGATCCCGGCCCACCGGTGGACCCGCGCGCACAGGGCCGGCCGGAACTCGTGGAACCACACGAGCTTGACCAGGGGTGACATCGGATGCACGGGAGTCCCGGTCCGGCGGTGCAGGCCCTCGCCCGACGCTCCCGCCCGCAGACGGTCGGCCTGGTCGGTCGCCCGCGTGTCGGCCCAGGTGAGGAGGGGGGTGAGGGGGACACCGTCCGCGGTGAGCCCGATCAGGCCGTGCATGGCGGAGCTGAAGGACAACCCGGCCACCCGGCGTCCGCCCAGCCCGGAGACAACCTCCCGGACAACGGTCGCCACCGCGGCGAGGACCTCGGCGGGGTCCTGGACGGCGTGCCCCGGTTCCGGGACCCGCAAAGGGTAGGTGGCCGAGGCCGAGGGGGAGGACAGCTGGCGCCCTCGCCGATCCATCACGATCGCCTTCGTCGCTGTCGTCCCGATGTCGACCGCCACAAGGACCGGAGACATCAGATCAGTGCTGCCGGCATCCATCACGGACCGAGGTTATGCCCGTCCCGCTCCGATGGTGAAGATCCCGGTGCCGGGGATGTCGCGCTGGTCAGCGGATCGTCCATTCACACGGCTGCCTTTGAAACGACTTTCCACTACATTCGAGACAGAGCCTCGTGACAGGTGAGTGGTCTGGCCCTCGTTCCCCAGCGGCCGCACGCTCCACCGGCAGGCGGACGGAGGGCGACGTGGCCAAGTGGACATCGGCGAGAGCACGGCGCACGGTGCCCGAGACCACCGCCGAGCCCGAACCGGACTTCGACTGGAGCTGGGCCGAGGAAGGGCCCGCCTGGATCGCTCCGACCGTCAACACGAGCGTCCCGAGCATCGCCCGCATCTATGACCATCTTCTCGGCGGCAAGGACAACTACGCGATCGACCGGGAGACGACCTCCTTGATCCGGCAGATCGTCCCCGACCTTGAGGCCCTGGCCCGGGCGAACCGCGACTTCGTCATCCGCGCCGTCACCGTGATGGCCGAGGCCGGGGTCCGGCAGTTCATGGACCTCGGGTGCGGCATCCCCTCCTCGCCCGCCGTCCACGAGATCGCGCGCTCGATCGTGCCGGACGCCGCGGTCGCGTATGTCGACAACGATCCGATCGTCGTCGCTCAGGCCCGGGCCGTTCTCGACGGCCAGCCGGGCCTGGGCGCCTTCCTGCACGACATTCGCGAACCGTCCCGTGTCTTCCGCGACACCCGGATGCTCGAACTGATAGATCTCGGCCGCCCGATCGGCCTGGTGATGACCGGCGTCCTGAACTTCGTCGACCTGTCCATCGGTCCTCAGGTCGTCGGCCGGTACGTCGACCGGATGGCCAGCGGCAGCCACATCGCGTTCACCACCACGGCCATCGAGCACCTCCCGACAGGCACCGTCCGTCAGTTCGACCAGCTGATGCGCACGGCGGGCAACCCGATCGCCTTCCGGACCCGGGCCCAGGTCGAGGAGCTCATCGACGGGCTGCGCCTCTTACCCCCGGGGATCACCGACGTCTCGTGCTGGCGGACGGACGGACGCCCCGGGACCCTTCGGATCCACGCCGGCATGGCCAAACGCTGAAGCCCGGCCACACAACGGGTCGCACGACCGCGAGAAGGCCGCACGACCGCGAGCCACGGTTCAGTGCTTTCCCCGGGGAACGGCTCGCTCGTCGTTCAGCGTGACGACGATCGGCCCCGTCGTGGGAGCGGCCCCTGATCCGTCGCCGGACGCGGACCCGTCGGGGACGGACTCCTCCACGACACCGGGCCAGCCCTCAGGCTGTTGCCTCGCCACCATCTCCTGCGTCGAGGGCGCCGTGCAGAGCACGTCGCCGGTGTCCGGCACCTCACCGTCCGCCGGAACGTCGAAGGGCCCCGCGAGTTCCTCCGCGCGAAGGACGTCGACGAGCACCTTCCTCATCTCCGAAAGCCGCTGGACGACGTCCGTATGGGACATCGTGAGCATCGCGAGTCGCTCCCCGAGGCCAGTGTTGATCATATCCGCGCGTCGCTGGGCGTCACCGAGCACCCCGTCCGCACGCCGCTGGGCGGCGAGCACCCGGCGCTCGGCCTCGCTGCGCGAGGTCTCCTCGAACTGCTGCGCCACGGCACGCGCCTGGGCGACGTCCTGTTCGGCCGCCACCCGCGCATCCGTCAGCACCCGCTCGGCCTCCGCCTCGGCCCGGGCACGGGTCTCGGCCGCTTCGCGTTCCACCGTCTCGCGCAGCACCTCGGTCTCGGCCTCGACACGCTGGCAGAGGGTCTCCGTCTCCACCTCCGCCCGCGCCCGGAGGGCGTCGGACTCCGCGATCACCTGCCGCCGGACCTCCTCGGCGTCGCGGTGTGCCTGCTCCCGCAGATTCTGGCTGTCGGCCAGGACCTCGGCCCGAAGGACCGCGATCTCCTCCGCGGCATTCGTGCGCTCGCGCTCCGCCTCTTCATTCGCCAGCCGCAGTATCTGCGCCAGCCGGTCGCTGACTTCCTCATGAACGGGTTTGGCCGAGGCCTTCTCGACCGCCATCACCGCCTCGGTTCGCACCCGGTCGATCTCCTGCTCGGCCAACGCCAGCCGTTGGGCCAGATCCCGGATGTGATGCTGACACTGGAGGACATAGTCATCCACCTGGCGCCTGTTGTAGCCCCGCATGACGACTTCGAACGAGTCCTCCTGCATGGTTCCCTGCAGGAGCGAGGACTGGTCTTCCACGGGTACCTCAGCTCATGATCGGCAGTTGAACGCCAGGCTTCTGGCAAGGGCAAGGCTAAACGCTCTGCTTCACCCGGTCAGGACACTTTCCCAAGAGATCGAGTCCCTGTGCCACCGGACACACCCACATTTTTCTTTTGACATCGGCACGGTCACCGATCGGGACGCCGCCTCCGCTCATCCTGGAGAGCCACCCACCGCCCGCCGCCCGCCCGCCGCTCATCCGCCGTAGCCCATCCCCGGTCCTGGTCCCGGCCCCGGCGCGGGTCCCGTCCCAGGCGGGGCCCCCGGTCCCGTCCCAGGTCCGGCCCCGGGTCCGCCCGGGGTGCCTGACGCCGGCAGGAACTGCCCGCGGAGGGAGGACATCGCCGCGAGCATCGAGTACTCCTGGTGGCGGGCGTCCCGAGGGGCGGCCCCACGCACCATCCGCTCACGCAGGAAAGCCAGTTCGCTGGCCATCTCCTGGAAATCGCGCATGGCCCGTTTCGCCGTCGGACCCCCGATTCGGCGGGCCCACCCCCGCGCATCCCGGCGGGCCGCGAGGGAAGCGAGCATCCCCACCTCACCCGTCGCCAACCAGCCGGTGCTGGCGTAGACCGCCAGGTGCCGCGAGATCAGGCGCCCTTCCCGACGACGGGCGAACACCGCCAGCAGTATGAAACCAATGAAGATCGGCAGCTGGATGAGGATGTAGGCGGTGATGAACCCCTCAAGTCCGGTCGAGGCCGAGAGGTTCCAGGCGGCGTGCAGACCGACCGCGACGACGTAGCCGATCACAGGGGCGAGGACGCAGAGGGCCCAGTTCTTGGTCCGGGCGGCGATACCGAGCCCGACCCCGATCGCCGCGGTGAAGAGAGGATGAGCGAAAGGCGAGACGACGCATCTGATCACGAAGACCATTAAAGTGCCCGCAGCACCGGCCTCATGGAGCGTCCGGCCGAGGTAGAGGATGTTCTCGACGAAAGCGAATCCAACCCCGGCCATTCCGGCATAAACCAGGCCGTCGATCACTCCGTCGAATTCACGGCGGCGAAGGAGCAGCACCAGAAGCACTGCGAGCCCCTTGAACCCCTCCTCGACGAACGGCGCGACGAGGAACGAGGCGCTCGTCGGGTCACCGCCGGAAGCCCGGATCACCTCCGTCGACGCGGTGTTGATCACCAGCGCCCCGAAGGTGGCCACGGCCGCTCCCCAGGCGAAGGTGAACACCAGGAGAGAGGGAGGTTCGGCCTCGTACCGGTCGAGCCAGAGATAGATGGTCACGACCGGCAGGACGGGGATGCCCGCCAGAACGACCCCGGTGACGAAACCGAGCGCACCGGTCTCGACCGTGATGATCAATACGGTCAGCAGTCCGCAGCCGAGGGCGACCACGGCGAAGACGATCCACCCGATGATGGCGAGGACCCGGGGGCGCTTCGGCTGCGTCATGGGAGAGGACGGCGGGAGGCCAGGGGGAACGGCGGGCTCATAGGGCCGGAAGTCGCTCACCCGTGTGAGGCTAGCGTCGTGTGGCGACAGGATCCCCGTTCGATGGTCACGAACACCGGCGCGGGAAATCCCGGCCGGGCCGGTCGGTGGATGAATCGGGAGGTGTCTACCCCGGCGCGTAGAGTGGCGGGGTGGCCAACGGAACAGCTGAACGCTCACAGGACCGGATCGTCTGGATCGACTGTGAGATGACTGGATTGGACCTGCACGCCGACGCCTTGGTGGAGGTCGCAGCATTGGTCACGGACAGTGAGCTGAACATCCTCGGTGACGGCGTGGACGTGGTGATCAAACCACCGCAGGAGTCCGTCGCCCAGATGCGTGACATCGTCCGGCAGATGCACACGACGTCGGGACTGCTCGACGAGCTCGACGACGGTGTGACTCTCGCCGAGGCCGAGAAACTCGTACTCGACTACATCCGCGGCTGGGTGCCCGATCCGCGCAAGGCGCCGCTCGCCGGCAACTCCGTCTCGACAGACCGTGGCTTCCTCGCGCGCGACATGCCCACCCTCGAAGGCCACCTGCACTACCGCATCATCGACGTCTCGTCGATCAAGGAGCTCGCCCGCCGCTGGTACCCCCGGGTCTACTTCGCCTCTCCGGAGAAGACGGGCAACCACCGGGCGCTGGCCGACATCCGCGAGAGCATCCAGGAGCTCAGGTACTACCGGGCGGCGGCGTTCGTTCCCCTGCCCGGTCCCGACACCGAGACGGCCCGGTCGATCGCCGCCGACGTCGTCCGGGCCGGCGGCGAAAACCCTGCACGCACCACCCCCTGACTCCCGGTACACTTTCCGAGGCCGTGAAGGTGGGCCAGAACATGGTGGGTGTAGCTCAGCTGGTAGAGCACTGGGTTGTGGTCCCAGGTGCCGCGGGTTCAAGTCCCGTCACTCACCCCAGGTAGCAGGTCGGGCCGATCCTCCCCCGGGAGGGTCGGCCTTTCGGCGTTCACGACCCGTTCTGCCCGGATCCGCCCTCGGACATCCCGGGACACGGCGGCGTAAATCGAGTCGCCGGAACGATCACTGTGGTGCGACGATCGATTTTGCCCTGAATCGATCGGCCGAGGAGAACGATGGCTCACATCGCGATGGTCAGCATCCCCGCTCACGGGCACGTGAACCCGAGCCTCGACCTGGTGAGAGAACTCGTCGTCCGGGGGCACCGCGTCACCTACGCGAACGACCCGGGGTTCGCCGGCGTCGTCGCGAGCACCGGGGCCGAGCTCAGGCCGTACGCGTCGACCCTGGTACAGCTGAACGACGAGTGGGGTGACGACCCGATCGAGCAGCTGACGTATTTCCTCGACGACGCGATCGCCATGCTCCCCCAGCTGCGGTCCGCCTATACCGACGACCGTCCCGACCTGTTCCTCTATGACATCGCTGGCGCACCGGCCCGCGTTCTCGGGGAGCAGTGGGGAATCCCGGCGATCCAGCTCTCCCCCACCTTCGTCGCCTGGGACGGATACGAGGAGGACATGGCGCCCACTCTCCGGGCTCTACGGGACGATCCGCGCGGAGCCGACTACTTCGGTCGCTTCGCGACATGGCTCAGAAGCAACGGTTCGTCCGTCACGGACGGCCCCACCTTCATGGGACGCCCCTCCCGCTGCCTGGCGCTCATCCCCCGTGTGCTGCAACCGAACGCCGACAGGGTCGATCCGGCGATCTACACCTTCGCCGGGCCCGTCATCGGGGACCGCTCCGGTCAGGGAACCTGGACGGGTCCGGCGGATGCCGAGCACGTGCTCCTCATCTCCCTCGGGTCGGCGTTCACCCGTCAGACCGATTTCTACCGGCGGTGCCTCACCGCCTTCGGCTCTCTCCCCGGGTGGCACACCGTCCTCCAGATCGGTCGGCACGTCGATCCGGCGGATCTCGGGACCGTCCCGGACAGCGTCGAGGTCCACCCCTGGATCCCGCAGCTGGCGATCCTCGAACAGGCGGATGCCTTCCTGACCCATGCCGGAATGGGGGGAAGCAGTGAGGGTCTGTACTGCGGCGTCCCCATGATCGCCGCACCGCAGGCCGTTGACCAGTTCTCCAACGCCGAACGGCTCGCGCAGCTCGGGGTGGCCGAGGTCGTCGACTCGTCCGTGGTGACGCCGGAGCAGCTAAGGGACGCCCTCCGACGCCTGACGTCGGACCCCGCCGTGCGAGACCGCTCTGCCGACCTGGGACGCCGGGTCCGGGCGGAGGGCGGCGCGGCGCGGGCGGCCGACGAGATCGAGACCTTGCTGCCCGGTCACGCGGCGCAGGCCGCAGGGCGGTGAGCGGCCGGTTCTGACGTGGAGTTGTCGATCCTGATACGGAGCCGCCGATGCCGATACCGGATATCCGGCCCGTCGACCTCGTCTGGCGCGGTCGTTGGGGGCATCCGCTGTCGTTGTCGCGACAGCAAATGCCCCCAACGGTCCGCAACGGCTGCCGTACGACCCCGCGGTCTGCCCCTCAAACAATGTCCGTCCGGCTTATTGCACCGGCCGCCTTGTTCCCGCGACTCGCGTTGACCCCCGAAAAGGGTCGGGCTGGCGGAGATCGCTCCGGGCCTCGTTCTCCCGTCCCTCGCACCCGTCCTCAACCGGTCGGCGGCAGCGCTCCGGACGCCCTGGCGACGAACACACTCCGTGGAAGAACAGGCGCTAAAGTGTGACGTTTTGGACTCCGTCAAGAGACCTTCGCCCTCATGACGTCGATGCGGACAGGCCTCCGATGAGCGGTCATACCGGACTCCGCTCATCGCAGCAGATCGCAATTTCATAGCGCGACAGCTGGTTCATTACGGACTTTTCACTCATTACGGCCCATGGTCGGCTCAGGTCACATGTGACGTTGGTCGCCTTCCATCGACACCGGGAGTAACCCCTCACCCCCTCATGCAGCAGTGATGGACACCTCCCCGTAAGCATGCCCACTGAGTTGATCATGGCCATGTTGTCGCTCCGACCTAGGTCCCGAAGACCCCGGGAGAGCGAGCGCAAGGGTGTTGGGCAACGCACGGACTACGACGTTCGTGTCAGGTCACAGAGGGGACCGAGATGCCGAAGTATGTCTATGCCTTCAAAGAAGGCAACAAGGACCTCAAGGATCTTCTCGGCGGCAAGGGAGCCAACCTCGCCGAGATGACGAACCTGGGACTGCCGGTGCCTCCCGGCTTTACGGTCAGCACCCAGGCCTGCACCTACTGGCTGGAGAAAGGTGAAGCCCCCGCCGGGCTCACCGAAGAGATCGACACCCATCTTCGCCTACTTGAGTCGGATTTCGGCCGGATTCTGGGCCAGGCAGATGATCCGCTTCTGGTATCAGTGCGTTCGGGTGCGAAGTTCTCAATGCCCGGAATGATGGAGACCGTCCTCAACATTGGCCTCAATGACCAGTCGGTCAACGGTCTCGCCGCCCATTCGGACGACCCACGATTCGCCTGGGACTCTTACCGCCGCCTGTTGCAGATGTACGGCAAGACGGTGCTGGGTATCGAGGGCGACAAGTTCGAGCACGAACTCGACGCCGCCAAGCAGCGCAAGGACACGACGAACGACCTCGACCTCGACGTCGACGACCTCCGCTCCCTCGTCGACGTCTTCAAGTCCATCGTCCTTAAGGAAACGGGGTCACCGTTCCCGCAGGATGCCCGCGAGCAGCTGAACGCCGCCGTCCTCGCGGTGTTCCGTTCATGGAACACCGAACGTGCCCGGCTGTACCGCCGCCAGGAGAGAATCCCGGACGACCTCGGAACCGCCGTCAACATCATGTGCATGGTGTTCGGCAACCTCGGCAACAACTCCGGCACCGGCGTGGCATTCACCCGTGACCCCGCCACCGGCCGCATGGGCTCGTACGGCGACTACCTGGAGAAGGCCCAGGGCGAGGACGTCGTCGCCGGTATCCGGAACACCCTCAGCCTCGATGACCTCGAAGGTATCGACAAGCCGGCGCACACCGAGCTCATGCGCATCATGGCTCTGCTCGAATCGCACTACAA
>JAUPKQ010000140.1 GCA_030837345.1 Actinomycetota bacterium
CGCCGTGACGGTCGGTGTCCTCGGAGGAGGCGATCCCCGGCGCGCCGTCGCGGTGCGGGACGGCGTCCTCGCGGCCATCCGCGAGGGGAGACTCGACGTCATGCCGCGCCGGCGGCTTCCCGGCGCCGGTCTCCCCGGGGTGGCGATCGTCGCAGCCGGCCCCGGCGACCCGGACCTCGTGACGGTGCGTGGACGGCGGCTCCTCGCCCACGCGGACGTCGTCGTCGCAGACCGTCTCGCCCCGCGGGCCCTGCTGGCCGAGCTCGGTCCCGAGGCCGAGATCGTGGACGCCGCCACGCTGTCGCTCGGGGGCGCGACGGCTCAGGAGGTCATCAACGACACCCTCGTCCGGCACGCTCTCGCTGGCAGGTTCGTCGTCCGGCTGAAGGGCGGCGACCCCTTCGGCTCCGGGAGGAGCTCGGAAGAGGTCGTCGCCTGCGTCCAGGCCGGGGTGCCCGTCACCGTGGTCCCCGGCGTGACGAGTGCCATCGCCACCGCCGCGCGGTCGCAGGGGTGAGGCTCTCGGCGGCCGTCGTCATCGGGAGGGTCGTCGGGCCGCAGGCGGGCCCGGGGTCAGCTGATCCGCAGCCATACAGCCGTGTCGGCAGGCACCATCCGTCGTTCGACGCCGACGCCGTCCAGGGGCGCCGACGCGAGCAGCACCTCGCCGTCCGGGATCGGGACGGCCGCCGGGCCGGTGTTGATCACACAGCTGAACCCGGGCTCCCGGGTGAAGCCCAGGGCGTCAGCCCCCAGGTCGAGCCAGCGCAGCGGCTGGCCGTCCCCGGATCCGAGCGCCGGGAGCTCACGGCGCAGGCGCAGGGCCGTGCGGTACAGGGTGAGCATCGAGTCCGGATCGTCCTGCTGCCGTTCGACGGACAGCTCCGCCCACGAGGACGGCGCGGGGAGCCAGCCCGGTCCGGTCCCGAAACCCAGCGACGGGCCGGAGGCAGCCCAGGGGAGCGGTACCCGGCACCCGTCCCGTCCACGTTCGGTGTGGCCGGAACGTTGCCAGGTCGGGTCCTGCAGGACCTCCTCGGGAAGGTCCTCGATGTCTTCCAGACCGAGTTCCTCGCCCTGGTAGAGGTACACCCCACCGGGCAGGGCGAGCTCCAGCAGGAGCGCTGCCCGGGCCCGGCGGCGGCCCAGTGCCACATCGACGGGACCCTGCGCGCCGAACAGGGGCATCTCGCCCTCCGGCTGCTTCCTGCCGAACCGGGTGACGTGCCGGGTGATGTCGTGGTTCGACAGCACCCACACGACGGGTGCCCCCACCTTCGCGTGCGCGGCCAGGCTCGCCGTCGCCGTCGCGCGGAGCCGATCGGCGTTCCAGGGCGACCGGACGAAGTCGAAGTCGAAGGCGGTGTGCAACTCGTCGGGGCGCAGATAGTCGGACAGACGGTCGGCGTCGGTCACCCAGGCCTCGGCGACGAAGATCTTGGGTGGGTCGTACGTGTCGGCGAGGGCACGCCACTCGCGGTAGATCTCGTGGACGCCGGGCAGATCCCAGTGCGGGTGACCCTCGAACCCGGTGGCGCCCAACAGGCTCTCGTCCGTGTACACGAGGTCGGGCAGGGCGTCGTCCTTGACGAGCCCGTGGGCGACGTCGATGCGGAAACCGTCGGCACCCCGGTCGAACCAGAACCGCAGCACGTCGAGGAACTCGTCCCTGACCTCACGGTTGGACCAGTTGAGATCCGGCTGGCGTGTGTCGAACAGGTGCAGGTACCACTCGCCCGGGGTGCCGTCGGGCTCGGTCACCCGCTGCCAGGCCGGACCGCCGAAGACGGACCGCCAGTTGTTCGGCGGCGCCGCGCCGTCCGGACCCTGTCCCCGCCGGAAGACGTAGCGGTCCCGCTCCGGTGATCCGCTCGGGGAGGCGAGCGCGGCCCGGAACCACTCGTGTTCGTCCGAGGTGTGGTTCGGCACGATGTCGAGCATCACCTTCAGACCGAGGGCGTGCGCCTCGTCGATGAGCTGCTGCCCCTCGTCGAGCGTGCCGAAGGCGGGGTCGACGCTCCGGTAGTCGGCGACGTCGTACCCCCCGTCCGCCTGGGGCGACGGGTACCAGGGATTGATCCACACGGCGTCCACACCGAGTGTGGTCAGGTGCTCCAGGTGGCTGCGGATACCCGCGACGTCGCCCAGCCCGTCACCGTTCGCGTCGGCGAAGCTGCGGATGTAGAGCTGGTACGTGACGGCCTCGCGCCACCACTGCGACCCTGTCGGGATGGTCGGCGAGGTGACGTCGGCAGAGGTCTTGTCTCCCACGAGCGCGACCCTACCCGGCAGTCACCAACCGCGGCTCACGGGGCATCCGTCGTTCCCAGGGGACGTCCGGGCAGGCCGGTCTGTCAGGGTGGCGGTATGTCTGCGGCCTCGGACCCGGCGGTGCTGGACGCCGCCCGCGACCTGGCGGCGCGTGTGTCGGGAGCGGATCCCGGGACGGTGCGGCTGGTGCGGTCCCTGTCGACCACCTGGCTGGCGACGACAGAGACTGTCGTCGTCAAGGTGCAGGCTCCGGGGACCTCCCGCGAGGACCTGGCCCGTCGGCTCGACCTCGCCGGACGCCCCGGGATGGACGCCTGCGTCGTCGCTCCGCTCCTCGGCAAGCCCGTCCTGCTCGGGGGAGCAGGCCCGGACGAGGTCTGGGGGACGGCGTGGCCGCGGGTCGAGGTGCTGTCCGGGGGCGAGGAGATCCTCCCGTGGTCCGAGGCGGGGGTCCTACTGGCGCGGCTGCATCGGATCCCGCTGCCCGCCGCAGCGGCGTCGCTGCCACCCCAGGGAGCCGTGACCCGGCTGAAGGCGTCCGTCGAACGCCTGGAAACGTCCGTCTCGCGCCTGGAAACGTCCGCCGACGGGGGGCCCGGAGGTCCGGACGTCGCTGTTCCTTCGTCGTTGGAGGAGGCCGTCCGGGTGGTCCGGGACGCCGTCGCGGGGTTGCCGGAGGCCTGCTGGTCGCCCTTCGGCGGGCCTGGCCGACCGGTCGCGGTCACTCACGGCGACTGGCACCTCGGCCAGCTGGGTCACTTGGGTGGGGCGGGACCCGACCGCTGGCGGTTGATCGACGTCGACGACCTCGGGGTGGGTGACCCGGCGTGGGATCTCGGGCGTCCGGCGGCCTTCTTCGCGGCGGGCCTCATGGAGGACGCCGCGTGGGCGGCCTTCCTCGACGGGTACCGGGGCGCGGGCGGCCCGGCGGTGCCGTCGTCCGGGGACCCCTGGCCCGCCCTGGACGCCGTCGCCCAGGCCTCGCTCGTGCTCGCAGCGGCCTCGGCGGTCCGCCGGGCCGTAGAACGGGCCGTAACAGACCCCGGGGCCGGAGGTCTGGACGATCTGGATGCCCTCCTGGTGCGGGTGTGTGCCGATCTGCCCGGGACCGGGAGGGCGGGACATCCGGAGTGATCGAGAACCTGGGTGACGAAGCTGATGAACGATCATCAGATCCGTCACCCAGGTTCTCGATCACACCGGGCGGGTGTCCTCGTCGGAGAGCGGGCGATCAGCTGGAGAAGAACAGACGGCTCATTCCACCGCGGTGGTAGTGGTGGGAGCCGTGCTGTCCCCACATCGGGCCGCCGTAGCCGGGCTGCGGGGCACCGTAGGCGGGCGGGGGAGCGGGGTAACCGGGCTGCGGGGCACCGTAGGCGGGCGGTGGCTGATGGGCGGGCGGCGGGGCCTGGAGCCGCGCCTCGATGCGGGTGAGCGAGTCGAGCTCCCCGAAGTCGAGGAAGATGCCACGGCAGCTGTCGCACTGCTCGATGTGGACGCCGTTGCGCTCGTACGTGCGCATCGTGCCCGGGCACTTGGGGCAGCGCATGCCGCCACCGGGAGCGCCGCCGTGGGGGGCGGGACCCGGTACTCCCTGGCCGGCGGGCGGTTCGTAGGACATCGTCATGACGTGCATTCTGGGGGATGAGGTCCCCCTCGGGGCAAGGACCCGCCCGGGAGATCGGCAGGTCCGCCGGTTCGTCGGAGGTCGGAGGGAGGGACGCCGGACCGACGCCGTGAGGTCGGCCGAGCTCACGGCATGGGTTAGCGTTTGGTACATGGCGGAATTCATCTTCACCATGACAAAAGCGCGCAAAGCGCATGGTGACAAGCTCATTCTCGACGACGTCACCATGTCCTTCTATCCTTCCGCCAAGATCGGCATGGTGGGCCCGAACGGAGCGGGCAAGTCCACCATTCTCAAGATCATGGCCGGACTGGACCAGCCGTCCAACGGCGAGGCCCGGCTCAGTGCGGGGTACACCGTCGGCATCCTCCAGCAGGAGCCGCCGCTCACCGAGGACAAGACCGTGCTCGGCAACGTCGAGGAGGGCCTCGGCGAGATCAAGGTCAAACTCGACCGGTACAACGAGATCGCCGAGAAGATGGCGGTCGACTACTCGGACGAGCTGATGGAGGAGATGGGCCGTCTCCAGGAGGACATCGACCACGCCGACGCCTGGGACCTCGACTCTCAGCTCGAGCAGGCGATGGACGCCCTGCGCTGTCCGCCGCCCGACGCCGACGTCAGGGTGTTGTCCGGTGGCGAGCGCCGCCGGGTGGCGCTGTGCAAGCTGCTGCTGAGCAAGCCGGACCTCCTGCTGCTCGACGAGCCGACGAACCACCTGGACGCCGAGAGCGTGCTCTGGCTTGAACAGCACCTGGCCGCCTACCCCGGTGCCGTCATCGCCGTCACCCACGATCGGTACTTCCTCGACAACGTCGCCCAGTGGATCGCCGAGATCGACCGGGGTCGCCTGTACCCGTACGAGGGCAACTACTCGACCTATCTGGAGAAGAAGCAGGAGCGTCTCCAGGTCCAGGGCAAGAAGGACATCAAGCTCGCCAAGCGCCTCAAGGACGAGCTCGAGTGGGTCCGCATGAACGCCAAGGGCCGCCAGACCAAGAGCAAGTCGCGTCTGGCGCGCTACGAGGAGATGGCCGCGGAGGCCGATCGCACCCGCAAGCTCGACTTCGATGAGATCCAGATCCCGCCGGGTCCGCGTCTCGGCAGCATCGTCATCGAGGCCAAGAACATCGCGAAGGGTTTCGGGGACCGCCGGCTCATCGAGGGGCTGTCGTTCTCCCTGCCCCGCAACGGCATCGTCGGGGTCATCGGTCCCAACGGTGTCGGCAAGACGACGTTGTTCAAGGCGATCGTCGGGCTCGAGACGATCGACGACGGCGAGCTCAAGGTCGGCGAGACGATCAAGATCGCGTATGTCGACCAGGCCCGGGCCGGGATCGACCCGAAGAAGTCCCTCTGGGAGGTCGTCTCGGACGGGCTCGACTACATCAAGGTCGGGCAGGTCGAGATGCCGTCGCGGGCCTACGTGTCCGCGTTCGGTTTCAAGGGCCCTGACCAGCAGAAACCTGCCGGTGTCCTGTCCGGTGGGGAGCGCAACAGGCTCAACCTGGCGTTGACGCTCAAGCTGGGCGGCAACCTCCTGCTGCTCGACGAGCCGACCAACGACCTGGACGTCGAGACGCTCGGCTCCCTGGAGAACGCGCTGCTGGAGTTCCCCGGCTGCGCCGTGGTCGTCTCCCACGACCGGTGGTTCCTCGACCGTGTGGCGACGCACATCCTCGCCTACGAGGGTGATGAGGAGAACCCGTCCCGGTGGTTCTGGTTCGAGGGCAACTTCGCCGCCTACGAGGAGAACAAGGTCGCCCGTCTCGGGGCGGACGCTGCCCGTCCGCACCGGGTGACCTACCGCAAGCTGACCCGCGGCTGATCCGGGGGAAAAACCCCGGGACGCGGGTGGCGGGGGCTGTCGAGAGACGGGCCCCGCCACCGCGTCCGGGCGGTCAGGCCCCGGGCCGCTCGAGGAGCCGGATCATTCCCTCCTGGGCCACCGAGGCGACCAGCTCGCCGTCCGCGGTGTGGAAACGGCCGGTGCACAGGGCCCGGGCGCCGGTCGCCGACGGACTCTCCTGGACGTACAGCAGCCACGAGTCCGCGCGGACCGGGCGGTGCCACCACAGGGCATGGTCGAGGCTCGCCACGTTCATTCCCGGGGTGCTCCAGGTGAGCCCGTGGAGGCGCAGCGCCGGTTCGAGAATGGTGAAGTCACTGCCGTAGGCGAGGACGGCGGCGTGCAGTGCCGGGTCGTCCGGGAGCTGTTCGTTGACGCGGATCCAAAGGGACTGGGACCCCGCGCGCTCCGCCGGACTGACGTGGAGGGGTTGCTCGACCGGCCGGATCTCCACGGGACGGTGGCGCAGCCAGGCGCGCAGCTGGGCGGTCTCGTCCCCGGGGAAGTGCTCGGGCAGGGGGAGGAGATCGTCCGGGGGCGGGACGTCGGGCATGGGGGCCGAGTGGTCGATCCCGGACGCTGGCTGCTGGAACGAGGCGATCATCGACAGGATCGGCCGGCCGAGCTGTGACGCCTGGACCCTCCGTGCGGAGAAGGAGCGTCCGTCCCGCAGCCGGTCGACGGTGAAGGTGATCGGCTCGTTCAGGTCCCCGGCCCGCAGGAAGTACCCGTGCATCGAGTGAACCGGACGTTCTGCCTCGACGGTCCGCTGCGCGGCGACCAGCGACTGGGCGAGAACCTGCCCTCCGAACACCCGTCCCCACGGCTGGGGCTGGTTCTGGCCGACGTAGGAGTCGGGGTCGGCGGAGGGCTCCAGATCGAGGACGTCAAGGAGTCCCCGGGCCGCGGCGGTCAGGGTGACGGTTGTGGTGGTGTCGGTGTCGGACACGGGACTCATTCTTGCCCACATCCTCCGCCGGGGCGCGCGCGGGGGGCCGGAACGATCTTCGGATCGTGGGTCAGAAGTCGCTCGTCACCTGGAGGACGTAGTGGTTGCCCCCACGTCCCGACACCCCGAGGAGGAACTCCCGGTGGGGCCGGCACGTGATCGTCTCGCCAGGCTGGATGATCTTCGCCTGCCCCCGGGCGGGGCGGAAGATAAGGATCCGTGTCGCGGACTCGTTGCGGACGACGACGTCCTCGCCGAGGTGCTCGAGCACTCCGGCGCGGCGTGAGACGTGCTCGTCCAGCGGGTCGTGGGCGACGCGGATGTCGCACGGGCTTCCCCGCCCGAAGCTCACGCTCCGCCCCGGCTCCAGCACCCACTTCTTCCGGCCGAGATGGACGACGGCGGACCGTGGGCTCTTCCCCGACGGAGCTGGAACGGTCGGATGCATCCTCATCCCTCACGGTCGGCAGCACTCTACGTATAAGAGATATCACTGAGAGTCAGCGGTGGGTGGGTAACGCCACGCGCCGCCGTGCGACACGATGGGGGGGACGCCGGAGGAGGCCCCGATCACCGGTGGCGGCCCTGGCGCGATGGAGGCGGCCAACCGGGGCGCGTGCGAGGCCGGAGGCGTCTCGGTCGGCCTCGGTATCGAGCTGCCCCACGAGCAGTCGATGAACGAGTGGGTGGACCTCGGGGTGCACTTCCGCTACTTCTTCGCCCGCAAGACGATGTTCCTCAAGTACGCGCAGGGGTTTGTGGTCATGCCCGGCGGGTTCGGGACGCTCGACGAGATGTTCGAGGCAGTCGACTTCATCAAGACCTGGTCCGACGGCGCGAAGGCGGGCTGATGTCCTCGCATCCTCACCGTTCCGGCCGGCTGGTCATTCCGTCGGCTGGATACGACCCAATCGTGTCGGATCCACCCGACCGAAGCGGGTTCGCCGCGGTGTTCACGTCCCGTGGGGGGTGTGGCGGCACCCCGTGGCGGGTGAGCCGTTCCGTGCACCAGCGCGTGACCGTACCGCTCTGCGTGTGGTTCGACGACGCGTGAGACGACGAGAGTGAGCCTCGGTTGTCGGAGTGCAACGCCGACGCTCTGGGGGCCTGCGTGGGACGGCCTTCACCCAGCAGATCTGGCTCGACGACGCGCCCGGTAACGGCCTGTGGAACCTGCTTCCGGAGCTGCTCTCCGTGACGCGGTGGCTCTGTCGCGACGGCCTGGGTTCTGGTTCTCCTGTCCTGCGAGGGGTCGGTGAGGGTGTTCGGGAGAGGTTGGGGGTTTTTATCAGGGTGGGGTGTGGTGTTTCAAGTGACGAGGGGCTGGGTGGTGGGGTGATGGTTGTCACCTGGGTGTGGGCTGGGTGGCGGGTTTTGGGGGGATCGTTGCGTGGGGGCAGGGGTGTGTGGTGTAGTTCGTTTTGCCTGTCGGTCCAACGGGTGTGTTGTGTCATTCATGCCGGTTCTTTGCTGGCCG
>JAUPKQ010000141.1 GCA_030837345.1 Actinomycetota bacterium
CGAGTCCGTCATCCAGCTTCTGTTCGGCCGGAGAACTGGTTCGGAGGGGTTGGGGCTCGAACCCGTCGATCTCGTCACCGTGGAGACCGACGGCTCTCTCGCACAGGTGGACAGCCTGAAGGTCGCGGGAGCGGGCGTGGCGGCCACCGGATTCCAGGTGTTGACGAACTCGTTCGACGAGGTGCTCGCTCATCCGGGGATCGCTGCCCGGCAGGGCGGTCTTGAGGCTCTGGGGGCCGAATGCCAGGCGTGTCCGATAGTCACCGTCTGCGGCGGAGGTCTCTACACCCATCGGTATCGGCAAGGGAAGGGATTCCGGAATCCGTCCGTCTATTGTCGTGATCTGTATCGCATGATCATCCATATCCGGGATCGGGTGGCGGCGGACGTCGAAGCCCTTCAACGAGGTGCTGTCGGCGTCAGATGAGTGGCTGCTCGATGTCGCAGTTGAGTCGTAGGCCCTCTCTCGCGGCGTGGCAGTTCGGGTGTCGTTCGCCGAGCCTCTCGACCAGTTGCCGGATGATCCGGTCGCGAAGCGCATCCGCGACCTCGATCTGCCCCGTGGCCCGCCAGTCGATCGCCAGGTTGTTGCCGCAGGCGAGGGAGTCGGGATGATCCTGGCCGAGGACGCTCCCCAGGAGATCGAACGTCTGCTCGTCCAGGTCTCTCGCCTCGGTGACCTGTCCCGTCGCGAACAGGTCGTTGCCGTGATTGACCCGGGCCGAGAGCGTGCTGGGATGCTCGGCCCCGAACACGCGCTCCAGACCTTTCCAGGATCGGTGAGAGTAGTTCAGGGCATCCGAGCGGCGTCCGACGAGACGGGTGAAGACCGCGAGGTTGTTCCTGGCGATCAGGGGAAGGTAGTGCTCCTCGCCGAACCCGTCGAGGTACTGCTCGAAGACCTCTCTCGTCCGGGTGATCGCGTTCTCGTACCGTCCCAGGGCGGCATCGTCGCAGGCGAGATTGAGATTGAACGACTGGATGTCCGGGTGGCTAGGACGACGAAGGGTGCGAAGCGCTCGGTCGAGGGCTGCCGTCGACAGGCCGTGGGCATTGTTGAACTCGCCGAGTTTGCGCCACGTCACCGACAGGCTCGCCCTGGCCCGGATGCTCTCAAGATGGTCCTTGCCGACGATCTCCATGAGGTCCTGGGAAGCAGTCTCCAGCCGGGTGCGGCTTCGGACGTAGTCACCGCAGTCCCGATGCCCACGACCCAGGCGCACCGCGGATTCCAGCGTGCTCAGGTGCTTGGCCCCGTACACCTCCTTGCGCAATTCGTACAGTTGTTCGTTGAGGTGAGTGGCCTCTCGAACCTCCCCCGTGAAACGCGCGGAAGTGATCACTTGGTTGAGGGCGTTCATCGCTCGCTGGTTCCTCTTCCCGAACGCAGCCTGAGTGTCAGGAAGGATCTCCAGGCTCAGGGAGCGGGAGCGGGGATACTGGCCGACCGCGAGGAGCCTTCCCGCGAGGGAGTTCAAGGCGATCAGGGTGTAGGGGTGCGTCGTCCCCAACGTTCTCGTGAGCTCGCGGGCCGCCGTCTCGCTGGCCGCCAGGGCGAGCTGGTACTCCCCGAGCCGGTGGAGGGCGTTGGACAGTTCGTCCTGGGCCCGGAGGGTGATGGCGTCGTCCGGTCCGAAGGCCTGGGTCCACCCTTTGACGGCTCGTTCTGCCAGGTCCCGTGAGGCTGCGAGATCACCGGAGCGCCACAGGTAGCGGATCATGTCGAGCAGCAACAGCCTGACCTCCCGGGCCCTCGACCCCATGGCGCGGATCGAGACATGAGGCCAGATCTCGGCATAGCGGGGCCAGTTCTCCGGCGCGTCGGTGTCGCCGGGATTCGCCGCGACGAGAATGTACAGAACGGACCGTTCGGTCTCGGCCTGGCGCTCCGGCTCCATCTGCTCGCGGATCACCACCTGGACGAGGCGGTGCACCTCGAGTGTCCCCTGGGCGGAGTCGACCCGGACGAGCGAGTAGCGGACGATCTCCTGGAACAACTGGGCGAGGAGCATCGGATCGCGGAGCTCCGGGTCATACTCTGCAAGAAGCGAGGTGACGGGCTCCTTGAGCAGCAACCGGGTCGGTATTGGTTCCGAGGCGAAACAGGCACACAGCTCCATCAACCTGGCGGCAGCAGGCCGTTGCTCGCGGAGACGATCCAGGGAGATCAGCCAAGTGGCGGCCACCGTGCGGGGGTAGTCCGGTGACTGCTGCTGGTTGAGGACGTCAGACAGTCTCGTGTCGAGGAGGTCGAGGTAGGCAGAGACCGACATGCCCGTCGCCGCGAGCCAGGCTCCGGCATGTTCGATCGCCAGAGGCAGGTCACCGAGACTCTCGGCGACCGCGTCGGCCTCGGCCGGGGCGACACCCTCGGCCCGGCGCAGGAGGAGGGTGATCGAGTGCTCCCGGCTGAAGACGGAAACCTCGAGGCATCCGCTGGGCGAGGAGCCGGGAGCGCGGGAGGTCAGGAGCACATGGACGTGACCGTGGGTGGGCAGCATCTTGGTGATATCGGTCGGATCGTCGGCGTTGTCGAAGACCAGCAGCCAACGTCGTCCCGGGTCGGTCGCCCTCATCGCCGCGAGGACGGCCTCGATGTCGGCCGCCTGGTCATTCCCCGACGGGAGGCCGACGGCGTGGGCGAGCCGGGCCAGGGCGGCGCGTGCCAGGCCCATCTGCTCGGCGGACACCCACCACACGACGTCGTAATCCCCCGCGAACCGATGGGCGTACTCAATGGCGATCTGGGTCTTGCCGACGCCTCCGAGCCCGTAGAGCAGCTGGGGCTGCACCCGCGAGCCGCTGGCGTTGAGACGGTCCCGCAGCTCCTCCAGAAGGGCGGCGCGGCCTGTGAACAGATCGTTGCGGGGCGGTAGTGACAGGACCCTGGGGATCGACCCGGGGAACCTCGTCGCGCCTCGCGGCTCGATGCCGCCCTCACCTGACTCCTCCGGTAGCGCGGGCTGACCGAGAGCGGTGAGGATCCGGGCTCGCGTCTCCGACACGCTCGCTCCGGAGACGTCGATCGCGGCGGGACGGTCGAACGGAGGCGAGAGCCGTGCACCCTCCAACTGGATGGTCACCAGGGCATCTCTCCCCGAGCGGTGACGCGCCAGCGTGTGCTCCCACAAGGCGACGGACTGGGGGACGTCCAGGTACTCCGGGGAGAGGAGGGCGATCGTCGTCTCCGGGAACGACGCGCTCGCGGGGGGCACCGCGGACTCCTTGCCGGTCAACTCGACGCAGGACGTCGTCACCTTGTACCCGGCGGAGCTCAACTCGCCCCGCAGCCACTCCGCCCACAGCCTGTCGTGGGAGGAGTAACTGAGCGTGAGGTCGGGGAGGCGGACCTGCCTGACGCGTTCAAACTCCGACAGCCGGTGCCGCCGCAACTGTTCGTCCATCGGATGCAGCTGGGTGACGGCGCCGTTGGTGAGGTGAGCCGTCACCCTCTCGAAGGCCGCCAGCAGAGAGGTCGGCTGGCCGGGGGGATCGCCGAAGGCCGCGAGGATCTCCTCGAAGGCGTAGTACGGGATGTAGGGGACTTCGAGCGCTGGCCAGCCGTCGGCGTCCACGGGCCCGGAGCGGCTGAGGGCTGTGGCGAACCTCTTCCGGGCGAGCTCCCGGCCCGCGTCGAGCTTGCCCTTCTCAGAGGCGTCCGTACGCATCAGCACCGGCACGACCCGGATCGGTCGATCCGTACGCTGGGAGAGAATCGACTGGGCGACGGTGGCGGCGCCGTCGATGCTCTGGGAACTCAAGGTGAAGCAGTCGACCACGATGTCGGGAAGGATGACCGTGCAGATTCCCGCCGTGTCACACAGACCGGTCCGGCTGTCGATGAGGATGTAGTCGTACTGCCCGCGCATGTCGTCCCGGAGGGCGTCCAGCAGCGCCCCGCCGCCGAGCCTGTCGTAGAAGTTGTCCCACTCAAAAGTACTGACGGCCCGTGAGTACGACGCCGTCTGCCGACCCGCTGACACGAAATCGATCGATCCCTTGCGCGGGAACGGCCACTCCAGGGACGAGGCATAGGGAAGGACATGGGCTCTCCGGTTGAACCAGTCCGGTTCGTTACGGCCCGCCGTCGGGTCCAAGGTGGCGGAGGCGAAGTCGCGGACGAGGTCGAGAACACCGGGGGATGATTTGAGGGTCTTGTCGACGAGGAACGGGTGGAAATAGCGATGGAGGCCGGGTGACTCGAGGTCCCAGTCAATGACGAGCACTCGTCGGCCGTTGCTGGCCAGAATCCAGGCGACATTGGCGAGCGCCATGGACCGTCCGGTTCCGCCTTTGAAGGAGTAAAAGGTGATGATGGGGCCCGCGTTGTTCCTGGTGCTCGTCTCCACGGTCACGTGGACCTCCTGTTGCTGTAACTGTCAGGGCTTTCCAGGACGACCCTCGGCAGGGTCGCCGCACGTGGAGGTACACGGAAGACGGTGCCTTGCCGCATCAATCGGTTGAGGGCGATCTGCAAGGCCTCGTCGAGGGTGGCCGCGAACTGCTCGGGGTTGCGGACGTCGGGGTGGAAGAGGGGGTCGCTGCGCGTGCTGTTCTTCGGGAACGTCTCTTCCACGGTGCGGGCCAGGCTGTCCCGGTTTCGGAACGTTTCAGGATCCTGGTCGCTCACCGCGACGAGAACGGGCACCGTCGGCTCGTTCCGGCGGTCGTAGTCGAGCAGGGCCTCGCCATAACAGGCGACGCGGGCGGTCCACGGGTCGACGAGGATCACCACGATCTGGTTGCGCCGGCTCGCCCGGTCCAGCCGTTCCGGCAGATCGTCGAGACCTGCGAGTTCCGCCTTGAACTGTTGCCCAGCTGCGATCGCGCAGGCGTAGGGACCGAGTGGCTCCGGGAGCGAAGGCCGGTAGGGGGCCCAGTGCTGGGCGGTCGGTCCGTAGCAGGTGAGGGAGGACCGTACGGTGTGGATCTCGTCGCGGTCCGCGCTGGCGATGACGAAGTGCACATGGCGGGGCCCGTTCGGAACTCCGGCGCGTGCGTGTTCGTCGGGCGTGGTTCCGGCGAGAGGACGGTTCAGTCCGTTCCGGTCCGACGTCCCGCTCCCCACGGTGAACCGTTCTTCGGCACGTCCCTCGGCCTGGTGGAAGGCGCTCGTCAGGGCGGAGGGATCCATGTCGATCACCTGGCTGGCCGCCGTTCGACGGTCGGCGACCTTCACGATCTCCGTGGCGAAGGCGCTCACCGTCTCGCGGTAGTCGTCCTCGTACCGTCGGAGCCTGATGAGCTGGCGGAGTCCGTGCTCGGCGTAGGCGTTCCCGAACATTCCCGGGGGGTAGGACGGGTATTCCGCGGATCCGGGCGGACGCGGGAAGTTCATCCAGAGGACGGGAATGATGTCGCCGGCGTTGTCGGGTGATCCGTGGTAGTGCTTCAGCCGATATTCGAAGGTGGCCCGTTCCCGGCCGCAGGATCTGGAAAGGAAATAGCCCGGAGCGAAGAGGGGAAGAAAGGCCGCGCTTTCGAGGAGTGCCTGGGTGAGCTCCCTCGGTACCTCGGCTCCGAAGCGGGTGACGGCGGAGTCCATGAAGCCGACGCGCTCGCCCTGCCGAAGGCCTTTGGTGACTCTGATCTCGCGGCAGAGGTCGACGAAGAAGCGCTGGACGTACTCGTCGTCATCGCCGCGGGCGTAGCTCAGGAAGAAGTGACTCACGGGCTCCCCCGCTCGGGCGTCGACAGCTCGTCTGTGAACATGCCGGATCAATCGACGACAGCACGAACGACAGGTGATGAGCTTGTGATCATCCATCGTACCTTCACGTGACCAGGGAGAACAGGGGCGCGTTGTGGTTCCGTTCTTCAGCGGCGGGGGGCGCAGAGCTCTTCGGCTCGTCCCATGGCATTTCCGTGAACTGTCAAAAAGATGCGGGCGACCATGAATATTGCTTGCTTCGGTGAACATTTGCCGATGGCTGTCGCCCCCCGCCTCTAGGATCATCCAGACGGAACGTCCCGGTGTCGGCCGATGCTGGCAGGAGAGCATCCGGTGGGCTTCGACCTTGGCGTTCCGATGGCCCGGAACGATGGCCCGAAGCGGCAGTCTGTGAGGTGCTCCATGACGGAGTTGGTCCGTGTCCCGCTGAAGGGCGGGGGCAGTGTTCTGATCGAGGATTCGGAACCATCCGCTCACGGTCCGGTGCGGGTCGGCCGGGTCGGTGACGTCATCAAGGATGCGACCGACAGTTTGCAGGGAATGCTGACACCGGTGCGGGAAACCGCGCAGGCGGTTCTCGATGAGCTGCGTCAGGCCCGGCCGGACGAGGTCGAGGTCCAGTTCGGGGTCACCCTCTCGGCGGTGGCCGGTGCCGTTATCGCCAAGACGACCACCGGGGCCCATTTGACGATCAAGGTGACGTGGCGGCGTGAGGAGGACGCCAGGCCGGACACGCCGTCCACGGCCCAGGACTTGTCGGCCGGTGGATCGGCGGACACGGTGAGGCCTTGATGGTCGGTCAGAACCGGCATGACGGGGAACACCCCTGGCGTGCCTGCCTCGTCAGCCCGGACGGCGCCGTTCTGGGAGCGGGAGTGCTGGTCGATCGGTGGCATGTGCTCACGTGTGCCCACGTCGTCGCGGAGGCCTTGGGCGCCGGACCGGAGACCGTGCTCCCCTCGGGGGAGGTTTCCGTGGAACTGCCGTTCCTTCCGGCGTCCCTGGACGACGGCACACGCTCCGTCAGCAGGATCCCCGCCCGGGTGACTCGCCGGGGATGGGTTCCTCCGTCGGACCAGGGGAACGGTGATCTCACTCTGCTGCGCCTGTCGTGGGCGGCACCGGCGGGTTCGTCGGTCGCGCGACTGACGCGGACGGCGAAGGCGGGGAGCGACGGCGTCCTGGTGTTCGGGCATCCGGCGGACGCGGTGGAAGGCGTCTGGGCGCGGACCCGCGTCACCGGTGTCTGTGGTCCCGGTGGGGAATGGATGCAACTGGATGCGGTCGCGGCGACCGGCAGAGCGGTGACGCACGGTTTCAGCGGAGCCGGAGCTGTCGACCAGGTGACCGGTGAGGTACTCGGCGTGGTCGTCGCCGCTGACCGGGACACCGCCTCACGGGTCGCCTGGGTGATCAGGATGGAGACCGCCGTCACGTACCTGCCGGAACTGGCAGCCCTCCTCGACGGTGCGTCACCTCGGCGGACCCCGGAGAACCCCTCGGGCGCGGAGGTTCCACCGGCTCGTTCGGCGGCGTTGCCACGGCTTCGCGACACCGAGCGTGAGGAGTTCTTCGACAGGTTGCTGGCTGTGCCCGGCATGTCCGATCGGACGACGCGGGACACCTATGTCAGGTGGCTGGCGGAGAAGTCCTACGCGGGGTTTCCTCCGATACGGCACGATGACGACCGGATGGACGTCTGGGAGTTGACGCGGGCTCTCGCCTCGCATCCGCAGGCGCTCCGGGGCCTGATCGCCGACCTGCGGACCATCCACCAGGGCTCACCGGAGGTGACTTCTCTCGAACAGTTCACCGAACGGACCTTCCCCGATCTGCTCCTCGACCACGCCGAGCGGGTCGCCCTCGAACACCTGCTGGACGGCGTGGCACCCTCCTGGGCCGCCGTCGCCCTGCGCAGCGCCACGGCCGGGCTGGCGATCCCCCCGGTCACCGGGCGGACGACCGTCCCCGAGGCGGTGCGGGAACTCGAAGGCTACGGATGGGTCCGAGGCGGCCCCCTACCGCCGCTCTTCGTTTTCGTCGACGACCTGGCCCACCTCATCGGCGGACCGGGCTACGTGAATCTCCACCACTGGATCGACGCCGTCGGCGAGCGCCTGGACATTCCCCGGGAGCAGCTCCAGACGCTGTGCGACGCCGCTTCCCGGCGCCGTGCGGAGCAGCTGTCCCTCTCCCTGGTGATCCAGTTGGACGACGACCTGTCCGATCCGGACCATTACCTGATGTCGGCCCTGCTGATGCAGCACGACCGGACCGAGCGAGTCCTCCACCGGGACGACGTCGGGAGAACCCTTCCCGAGATCGTTGCCCAACTCGACACCGTCCTCCGCATGGTTCCCGAGGGGCTGGGGGAACAGATGCAGGACCCGGTGATCGAATTCCTGCTTCCTCGCCGTCTGATGGCCGAGCCCGTCGACGAGTGGGACGCTGGCGGGTCGGCGTTCCACCTGCCGCTCGGCCTGCGGTATCCCGTCGTGATCCGGAGTCTCGACCGGATGCGTGATCTCACCTATCGCGTCAATTGGCGGCGTAAATCGCGACGCCTGATCGAGACGGGACGCCTGCTCGATCCCGAGGCGCTGCATCTGGAGGTACCCCGAGCCTCCCCGGACGTGCCGGATCCGGTGATGGCCCTCTTCGCCACCCTCACCAACCAGGAGAAGGTCGTCTGTCTGGCGATTCCCCGTCCTCCCGACGCCTCACTTCCGCAGCGCTCCGACGTCTTCGCCGCCGGACTGGCCGCGGGCCTGCCCATCGTGATCTGGGCACGGGACGCCGAGGACCAGCACGCCTTCTTCGACGTCGTCCGGCGTCTGCTCGACCGAGGCCCGCTCGAGGTACCACAACAGGTCCTCCGCCACCGCCGGGACGTGGCGAGCGGATCAGCCCCGGGGGACGGAGGCGCCGTGCGGGTCGGTGTCCTGTTCGACGACGCCGACCGGGTCCCGGCGAGGTTCCGCCATCCGGTCCGTCTGCAGGCACCTCATTGACCCGTCGTCCGGCACAGACACACGCACCGCGGGAGGCCATCTGATGAGCGAGGACCGATCCACGGGGACCAAGGAACCGTGGCACATATACCAGGGAACCGGGGCGACGCACGACCGGATCAGCTCCCTGCCGGAGCCTCCTCCCTGGCGGCGGTTCGCGCCGTCCGATGACGCCGGGGACGGACCGTCGACGCTGACGCCCACGCTGCCCGCGACGGTCACCGGTGCCGCCCCCGCCGCGATGACCAGGGCGAGGGCCTACCGGCCGGACCCCGAGGTCGTCGACACCGTCAACGCGGCCCTGTACTTGCGCCGTCCGCTGCTCGTCACCGGAAAGCCCGGCACCGGGAAGACCACGCTCGCGTCGTCGGTCGCCTTCGAACTGGGGCTTGGCCCGACGCTGACCTGGGCCGTGACGAGCCGCTCCACCCTCGCCGACGCCCTCTACCGGTACGACGCGATCGGACGGCTCCAGGAGGTGAACCTCAAACGCGACAGGCCCGACGACCAGATCCCCGAGATCGGCCGTTACCTGCGCCTCGGCCCGCTCGGGACCGCTCTGCTGCCGTGGCGGCTTCCCCGGGTTCTCTTGATCGACGAACTCGACAAGAGCGACATCGACCTGCCCAACGATCTGCTCAACGTCTTCGAGGAGGGCGAGTTCGAGATCAAGGAGCTGGCCCGCCTGCCGGAGGACCAGTCCCGCGTCACCATCCGGACCCATGACGGCGGTGAAGGCGTCGTCGAACGAGGTCGTGTCCGGTGCCGGGCGTTTCCCATCGTTGTCATCACCAGCAATGGAGAGCGTGAGTTTCCACCCGCGTTCCGCCGCCGTTGCCTACCCCTTGCCATCGAACCGCCGAGCGCCGAGAAACTGCGTCTCATCGTCGCGGCCCAACTGGGCGACGACGCCCTCGCCGAGAACGACCGTCTGCTCGACGCCTTTCTCACCACCCGGGATGTCGGCGATGTCTCCACGGACCAGCTGCTCAACCTCGTGTTCCTGACGATCGCCGGACGACGTCCCTCGCCGGAGATCCGCGAGCGGCTCCAGGAGGTCCTCCTCCACCCCCTCGGACCGACCCGGTGAGGCGACGATGACGGTCAAGACCTTCTCCACGGTCTGACAAGGGCGCGTTGTGATCACGGTGGTCTCGAGGGAGGCGGCTCTACAGTGGTGAGAGCGCGGAGAGCACCTGCGGTCGGCGCGCAGCGGCCCGTCACTGCCCGACTGGTCTTCAAGGAGGCGATGGGAATGCTGCGGATGGCGTATCCCGGCCTGGCGCGCCGTCATCCCCGGAGCTGTCCCGAGGATCGTC
>JAUPKQ010000142.1 GCA_030837345.1 Actinomycetota bacterium
GGGGCATGTCGTCAGCACCTCGCTGATCGCCGCCTTCTCGGCGGAGGTGACCCACAGACCGTACTTCGCCTTCACCGCGACCTGCCGGGCGACGTAGGCGCACCGGTACCCGCGGTTCGGGGGGAGCCAGGTGGCGGCGTCACCGGCTCCTTTGCCCTGGTTCAGGGGGCCGTCGACGGCGAGCAGGTTCAGCGGATCGTTCGCGAAGGCCCGCCGGCGGGCGGAGCTCAGCGTCTGGGCACCCTTCTGCCAGGAGTCCGCGAGCGCCACGACGTGATCGATCTGAATCGCGGAGGACGTCGACCCCCCACGGGTGAAGGTGATCGTCCTGCCTGAGTACGGGTCGGCGAGGGTTCCGTGGGCGACCAGCTCGCAGCGACCCGACGCCTGGAAGGTCGTGTTCGTCAGATCCCTCTGGAGGATCTCCTCCCGGGTCGAACAGCCGTCGCCGTCCTCGTCGGCCCAGCCCTTGCCGTACTTGTCCCGTTCGTACCCCGTGGCCGGGGCCCGGCCCTTGACGGCGAGCCCGGCGAGTACCTCGCTCGCCCTCGGGCCGGTGGACGAACCCGCCGAGGACATACCGGACATCATGCCGGGTGGAGCCTCGGCCGGGACCGGCCGGTCGGCGGTGGTCGCGCCGCCGCACCCCGTCAAGGTGCCGGCCAGGGCGACAAGAGCTGCCAGAGTGCCACGGAAAGGTGCCATGGGGGCATCGTGCCGCACCGTGACCATTCCCACGGAACAGTCACTGAGTGTCCTCGTCTTGTCGCTCCTCTTCGCCGATGGGCCGCCCGGGTGATCCGGTGATCCGGGCCCGCGCCCGGCCTCAAGTCCGTTCGGCCCGGACCGATGACTCGTCCATGGGGTCTGGGTTCAGTTTGCGGACCGCGAGCAGCGATCGGCCGCGCCTCGCGAACGCCCTCGGCGTCGAGCCCGGCGACCTCACCCCGGAGGTGTTCAGGCGCAACCCGCTGATCCTGCGCACGAGGGGCGGGGAGTGGGTCCGCGGCGTCGGAGCCGCCGGGTTCAGCACGTTCGGTGAGCAGTTCGGGGCAGTCCACGTCAATCAGACCATGGTGGGGGTCGCCTTCGGTGGGTGAGCGACGCCCTCCCGGAGCGTTCCCGGAGACGTGCGACGACGGGTCGCCGGATCTCGCGGCCAGTCTGCGTGCCCGGCTCGCGCAGGCGGAACAGGTGATCGCCGCGCTCGTCGAGGCCGCCGAATCCCCTCCCGAGGCCCTCGGCAGGCTCAGCGACCAGCACGTGATCGAGCACCGGGTGAGCAGGGTCTTCCACTCGGAGCGCGTTCTGCGCAGCGTGATCGAAGCGCTGGACGGCGCCCTCTGCATCGTCGGGGCGGACGGCGCCATCCTCGACGCCAACCGGCTGTGGCTGCGGCGGATCCCCCTGCCGGAGCACAGCATTCCCCCCGCCCGCGGCCTCGGACCGCCCGGCAGCCTCGGGACGAACTTCTTCGACTGGTGCGAGTCCGCCGTCGACCTCGGAGACCTCGCCCGCGCCATGGCCGCCCTCGTCCACGAGGTGATCTCCTCCGACGAGGAGGAGAGCCCCGACGACGACCGGCCGAGCCCGGACCACTCGGCGAAGGGCCTGGTGAGGGTCGACGGCGAGGAGCGCTGGTTCGTCGTCCGCGTGCACAGGATTCGTGATCACGTCATCGCCCGTGCCGTCGTCTCGATGGTCGACATCACCGACGGGATGTCCACGCAGGAGAAGCTGCGCCGCGCGCGGGAGAACGCCCAACGCCTCGCCCTGGTGGCGCGGTCCATGGACCACAGCATCGTGATCACCCTGCCGGACGGGACCGTCGAATGGGTCAACGACCCCTTCACCGAACGGTCCGGCTACTCGTTCGACGACGTGGTCGGACAGCCGCGCAGCGCCTACCTGCACTGTGAGGGCGACCTGACCGAGTTCCGCGACTTCCTCGCCCGCGTCGGGCGGGCACGGGCGGCGGACGGCGAGTTCCAGCTCGTCTCCCGGGACGGCGAGCGCTACTGGGCCTCCGTCCAGGTCCGCCCCGTCTTCGACGACGCCGGTGACGTCGCCCACCTCGTCTGGGTGGAACGGGACATCACCGCCAGCCGCGACACCCGGCAGCGGCTCCACGCGGCGATCGCCCAGGCCGAGCAGCTGGCCGCCGCTCTGTCCCAGGAGAAGACCCTGCTCGCCGGGGTGATCTCGGCGGTCCCCCAGCTGGTCTTCTGGAAGGACGACGCCGGCCGGTACGTCGGCTGCAACGCGGCCTACCTCGCCTTCCGGGGCCTGGCCGAGGAGCGGCTCCTCGACCGCACCGACGCCGAACTCCCCCAGGACGATCTCGCCCGGGCGCTCACCGCCCTGGAACCCGCCGTCGTCGCCACCGGCCAGCCGGTGATCGACCGCAAGACCGACCTCACCGACAGCGAAGGACGCGTCCGGGCCCTCCTGCTCAGCGTCCTGCCCCTCCAGACGGGCGGGGACGGCGCGGGGCGCGGTGTCATCGGCGTCGGCGCCGACATCACCCACGCCCGCGATCTGGAGCACCAGCTCGCGCAGGCCAACCGCCTCGAATCGATCGGCCAGCTCGCCGCGGGGATCGCCCACGAGCTGAACACGCCGATCCAGTACGTCGCGGACAACACGACCTTCCTCGCCGAGGCGACCGGTTCCATCCTGGGCGCCGTGCAACGCCTCCAGACACTCGCCGCGCAGGGGGGTCCCGGTCTGGACGCGATCGCCGCCGTCCTGGAGCCGCTCGACCTCGACTTCCTCTCGGAGGAGATCCCCGGGTCCCTCGCCGAGTCGCAGGAGGGCCTCAGCCGGGTCACCCAGATCGTGCGGGCGATGAAGGACTACGCGCACCCGGGGACCGGACGTCAAGAGACCGACGTCAACCGGGCCGTCGAGTCGACGGTCCACGTCTGCCGCAACGAGTGGAAGTACGTCGCCGACGTCCGGCTCGACCTCGACCCCGACGCCGGGCTCGCCCCCTGCTTCGAGGGGGAGCTCAAACAGGTCATCCTCAACATGATCGTCAATGCCGCCCAGGCGCTCGCGGAGGATCCCCGTCGCGAGGCGGAGAAGCGCAAGGGAACGATCACGATCAGCACCCGGCGGACGGAGGACGAGTTCCTCATCGTCATCGAGGACGACGGCCCGGGTATGGACGCCAAGGTCCGTCAACGCGCCTTCGACCCCTTCTACACCACGAAGGAGGTCGGCAAGGGCAGCGGGCAGGGGCTGAGCCTGGCGCACTCGGTGATCGTCACCAAGCACCAGGGCCGCATCGACCTGGAGACGGCCCCCGGCCAGGGGGCACGCTTCACGCTCCGTCTCCCGCTCGTCCCCCACGACCCCGGCGCCTCCACCGATCCGCCGGGCGACGTGCCGGCGGCTCAAGCCGGGTCTCCGCCCTGCCGATGACGCTCTGGGACCTCCCCCACGCCGGTCGCTCCAAGGCCTCGTCGGGGAGAGCGGGAGCGAAGGGCGGACGGTATGCCGATGATCCGCGTACGACGCCGTACCGACGTGGGGGACGCTCCGTCCGGCCTGGCGGCGGGCGGGGACGTCGTCCCGCGACAGCGGGACGCCCCGGGGCTGCGTCACGGGAAGCGCCACCTGTCCGAACCCGGTGCCGGTGGGCGGACCCCGCTCGGGCGGCGGTTGATCCCGCGCCTCCGGTTCACCGTGGGCCGGAAGCTCGGCCTGCTGACGATGGGCGGGCTGGTGGTGGCGCTCTTGATCGGAGCCGTCGCGATCGTCAGCATCTCGGCGGTCTCGACGGCCGTCGACGACCAGCGGGTCGTCAACGCGGCCCAGGTCGAGCTCGCCAACCTCGCCCGGCTCGCGAGCGACGTCCAGATCGACGAGAGGAACGCCGTCCTGGTGCCCGTCGGTGTCGCCGGGCACGCCGAGCTGGCCAAGGAGGTGCAGTCGTCCTTCGACGGGCACGTCGCGGCGATGGAGGCCTCCCGTGACCGGCTGAGCGGGACGGCCCTCGACGCCGCGCGCCGCCGGGAGGTGAAGGCCTTCGTCAACACGCTCGACCTCTGGATCTCGAACACCCGGCAGTTCTTGCCGCAGGGCCTCGCCATCGACCCGGGAGGAGCCGGGGCACTCGCCGCCGTCGAGCAACGGATCCGGCACGGCGCACGGACCCAGGAGCAGATCGCCACCCTGGAGAAGAGCCTCGTCGAGCAGGCCGCCGAGACCAAGAAGAGGGTCGAGGCGGAGACGACGCGGGTGAGGACGGTGACGACGGCGAGCCTCGCGATCGGTGTCGTCGTCCTGCTGGTGCTCAGCACCGTGGTCAGCCGCCGGATCACCCGGCCCCTCAGGGAGGCCGTCGGCGTGCTCAGCCGGGTGGCCGACCACGACTACACCGGCACCGTCGTCGTCCACAGCCAGGACGAGATCGGCACCCTCGGGGCCGCCATCAACTCCGCCGTCGGCGACCTGCGGGCCGTGATGGGCACGATCCGCACCAGCGCGGCGTCCCTGCACGAGGCCTCCCGGGCGATGACCCAGATCGCCGATCAGGTCGAGTCGAGTTCGTCGACGACGAGCATCGAGATCACGGCGGCGGCGACCGCGGTCGGCGAGGTCGACGGGTTCGTCCACGCCGTGGCGGGCTCCGCCGAGGAGATGACCGCGTCGATCGGGGAGATCGCGTACAACTCCAGCGAGGCCGCCCGGGTCGCCGGAACGGCCGTCGAGGCGGCCCAGCGCACGAGCGCCGCGATCGACAAACTGGGCGAGGCCAGCCAGAGCATCGCCGACGTCCTCGCGACGATCACGTCGATCGCCGGGCAGACGAACCTCCTCGCCCTCAACGCGACCATCGAGGCGGCCAGGGCCGGGGAGGCGGGACGCGGCTTCGCCGTCGTCGCCTCCGAGGTGAAGGACCTCGCCCAGGGGACGGCGAACGCCACCGGGGACATCGAGGCCCGGGTCGCCGCGATCCGGTCGGACACCGACGAGGCGATCGAGTCGATCAAGGGGATTCAGGAGGTGATCGAGGAGATCGCCGGGTACCAGGTGACCATCGCCGCCGCCGTCGAGGAGCAGACCGCGACGACCCACGAGATGAGCCGTTCGATCACCGAGGCCGCGTCCGGGACGAGCGTGATCCACAAGAACATCGCCTCGGTCGCGGACGCCGCCGGGTACGCGGCCGAGGGAGCCCAGGCGACCCAGCAGTCGGCGGAGGGACTCGCCCGGCTCGCGGACGAGCTGACGGCTCTGGTCGCCAGGTTCCGTCTCTGACGCAGCCGGGCTTCCCCTGGCTCTGATCGGGTACTCCTCGTAGGCTCAGGACATGGCGGAGTGGTCCGATTCCGTGGCGGTGCTGTTCGTGGACGGTCCGCTCGCGGGGGAGGTACATCAGGCACCGGCGAGGGCCGGTATGCCGGTGATGATGCTCCGCGTCCGGCTGGGTGAGGTGGAGGTCGAGGTCCGCTCCGCCGGTGACCAGCAGCCGGGCTCCGGATGGGTGAGCTACCTCGGTCTCGGCATGATGGGACGCCGGTCCGGCCCCGGCGAGCCGTGGCCCTACGTCTACTCGGACTGAGCCTTCCGGGCGGTCACATCGTCGTATCCGGTTGGACCGTGCGCCGCCGGGTGTGCGAGCTTGAACCGTATGACCCCAGGACACCGCTGGCCGCCGGCCCTGCCACCGGAGGCGCTGGGAGCCGTCGTCCACGGCCCCGTGATCATCGCTCGCAGCCCTGGTGTCGTCGTCGGCCTGAGATGCGTCTTCGCGTACCCGGAGGGTCTTCGGCTGCCGGTCGTTGTCGTCGCCACCGGTGTCCACGCGGAGGCCGCCCAACGGCAGCGCGGCTACTGGGGGTCACCGGACGGCGATCTCGGGGAGCCCCCGGGCTCGTCCTGGCTGCTCCTCGATGTCCAGGTGAACGGGAAGGAAGGCGAGGTGGAGCCCTTCGCCGAGGCGGACTCGACAGGCGAGGACCGTCATGTGCAGGAGTCCGAGTACTGGATCGGTGAGCTGCCGGACGACGGGACGCTCCGTCTCGGCGCCGCCTGGCCGCAGGTGGGCCTCGCGCCCTCGGCGGTCACGCTGGCCCTTCCCGGGCTCCGTGAGGCCGCGGCGACGGCCATCCCCCTCCCGTGACCGCGACCCGGGCTCTCGACCACACCGGCCGCGAACGGTCAGCGCACCGCGACGCTCAGCGCAGCGTGGACGGTCAGCGCAGTGCGACCGTCAGGTCGCGGATGGCCCGGGACGGGCCGTCGTCCACCCAGACGCCGAGCAGCCGCTCGACGACCGCGGGTTCTCCTGCCACGCCGACGTGCCGTTCCGTCTCCCACGCGCCCTGATCCGGGGCGTCGCCCTCGTGGCGCGCCGTCCCCTCGCTGCAGCAGCGGCACAGCAGCTGCACCGACGTCGTCCAGTCCTCGGCCGCGCCTCCATGGGCGCTCATCAGGTCCGCGAGCTCCTCGACGGCGGTGGCGTCCGGCGCGACGACGGTCGCGGTGTGGGTGGACGCCGTCGAGCGTTCCCACAGCGAGATCTCGTTGAACACCGCGAACTTCTCCTCGCCGAGGTGCCGGTACCCGACCGGGTCCCCGTCGTGGAGGACGATGTCCCCGAACCGGTGGCCTGACTCCGGCAGGGGGACGCTCGTGATCTGGGCCCGGGCCGGACACAGACGGCTCCCCCACACGACCTCGGTGTCCCAGGTGCGGCCGTCGATGACGGCGGGTTCTTCTCCGACGAACCGTGGATCGGCGTTGAGACGCACCGGGGTCAGGCCGAAGTCCGCCTCGATCGGGACGGTGTCGTCGGACACGTCAGGAAGGGGCAGGCCGAAGGCCGTCCAGGCCAGCCGCGCGGTCGGCCAGTCGTGCAGAGCGGTGGCGGCGATACCGAGGTTCCAGGCGGCGGGAAGGTCCCGGCGGGCGTCCTCGGCGACGAGGTCGAGCGCCGCGCGACTGTGCTCCCGCGAGGCGGCCCAGTCACGCCGCCACTTCGCGTACATGCCGCGGTCGTACCGGAAGCCGGCGCTGTCCGGCGACCGGCGGACTGCCTCCCCCGCCAGCAGGTCGAGTTCGAGGGCCCGGACGGCGGGATCGCCGTCGTCCTCGATCGCCGCGCTCAGGGTGCGGTAGCGACGGGCCAGCTGGCGGTCGCTGAGACCCCGCACGGCCTCAGGGTCGAGGGCGAGCGGCTGGTACCGACGACGGCCGAGGAGACGCACCTGACCATGATGCCGGGTCGTGGCGAGCCGGGAGTACCGGACCTCGGTGCGCGAGGCGCCCTTCTCGCACAGGCATTTCTCGTGACGAAATGTTGGGGGCGAAATGAGGCGGACCGCGACGCGTGCCGGGCCGGCCCGGAAGTCCGGGCCGGCCCGACGGGTGGTGCGGGATCAGGCCGTCAGCCCTGGCAGGAGACGGTGGGCCAGGTCCAGGTGCCGTTGGTCATGATGGTCACCCCGAAATTGTTGCCGCTGCCGTTGGGCTTGGCCGTCATCACCTGGCCGCTGCCGTCCCAGCTGGCGCTGGTGTTCCAGGTGGACGCGATCTTCGCCGGGGAGGGGACGTTCATCGTGACGGTCCAGTTGTTCGAGCCGGAGACCGCGACGTTGAGGTTGTAACGGTCGCTCCACTTGTCACCGGCGCTGAGGGTGGCGGTGCAGGTGCCGCCCGGGTTGGTCGGGTCGGTCGGGTTGGTGGGGTCGGTCGGGTTGGTGGGGTTGGTCGGCGAGGCGCCGTCGGGGGCGACGGCCCGGCCGGTGCTCGGGGAGATCATGCCGGGGCACAGGCCGCGGGAGCTGAGGTTCTTGACGATCTGCGGGATGGCGTCCCTCGTCGCCTGGTACTGGTCGTGCATCAGGATGATGCCGCCGTTCTGCAGGGAGCCCGCGGCGTTGACGATCGCTTGGGTCGAGGCGCCGTTCCAGTCCTGGGAGTCGACGTCCCACGTGACGGTGCGCAGGCCCAGGGCGCTGGCGGCCGACTGGAGCGTGCCGTTCTGCTCACCGTACGGAGGCCGGAAGA
>JAUPKQ010000017.1 GCA_030837345.1 Actinomycetota bacterium
CACGAACCGCCCCGTCACGACCGGATCCCGTCGAGCGGCGCGGGTTCGCAGACCAGGGCGAGATACCCGTCCTCAAGGGTCGGCTCGACCTGACCGGCACCCCGGGCGACGAGGTCGGCCGCCGTGCCCCGGAACCTGACGCGCCCCTTGTCGAGGACGGTGAGATCGGTGCAGGTCTGCGCGACGTCCTCGACGATGTGGGTGCTGAGCAGGACCGTCCGCCTGCCCGCGAGCCGTGCGAGCAGGGTCCGGAACCGGATGCGTTCGACCGGGTCGAGCCCGGTCGTCGGCTCGTCGACGATGAGGAGCCGGGGATCGGTCAACAAGGCCTGAGCGATGCCGACGCGGCGCCGCATCCCCCCGGAGAACCCCTTGAGCGCCTGGCCGGCCTCGGGCGTCAGCCCGACGACCTCGAGCATCTCGCTGACCCTCCGGCGTCGCGCCGACCTGTCGTCCAGGCCTTTGAGCAGCGCGACGTAGTCGAGGAACTGCCGTGCCGTCAGCTCCGGGTAGACCCCCACGTCCTGGGGCAGGTACCCGAGGCACCGCCGGACGGCGCGGCGTCCCGAGCTCGTCGACAGATCGTTTCCGCCGATGAGGACTCGCCCGGCGGTCGGTCGCAGCAGGCCGGCGAGGATCCGGAGGAGCGTCGTCTTCCCCGCGCCGTTCGTCCCCAGCAGCCCGTGGACGCCGTGCGTGACGGTGAGGTCGATCCCGTCGAGCGCGACCGTGGTGTTGCCGAAACCGGTGCCGTTCCTGAACGTCTTCGTCAGGCCCGAGATGGCGATCTGCATGGAGATACTCCGATTCGGTCGGGCGTCTCAGGACGCGCGGGAACGGATTCGGGCGGCGAGGGTGAGGGCGACCGCCGCCAGGGTGAGCAGGAGGCCGACGGACAGCGAGGCCGTCGCCGCGGTGGGTTCCGGGCGCATGACGTTGAGGACGGCGTGGGGAACCGGGCCCGCCCAGCGATCAGCGCCGTCCGGGTCGAAGAAGGCCGTGAGCACGTAGCCGCCCAGAGGATGCAGCACGGTCTTCGACAACGTCGGAAACTGGTCCGGAGGCATGGCGTTGCCCCACATCCAGTACCCGACGAACAGAACCCGGAACACCGGTACCGGCATGACCAGCGGACAGGTGAGGGCGAACGCCGTGACGAACAGCATCGCCGGAACGGTGGTCGAGACGAGGGTCGCCGCCGTCCAGGCGAGGACGGCGACGTCCCCGTACCGCGTGAGGTGCGCCACGGAGATCCCGAAGGAGAGGGCCGCCATCGGCAGCGCGGCGCCCAGGAAGCTCCCGGTGAACGTGCCGAGCAACCGCGCGGGCCCGGTGCCGGCCGCGGCGTCGAGAAGCGCGGCGACTCCGAGCCGGTCGTCGCGGACGAGCCGGTCGGCCAGCAGCGGGCCGAGAACGAGGGGGAGGAGCAGATTGACCTGGACGGCGGTCCGCACGGCCGACAGCCGCGCGTCCGGTTCGCCCACCAGGTAGCCGGCCTGGCCCCGCAGCACCAGGAACATGAGGACGGCGACGGCCGCGGTGAGCCCCCACACCGCTCTGCGGCGCAGGAACATCGAGAATTCGTAGCGGGTCGCCGCGAGGTAGCGGTTCACGTCAGATGAGTAGCGGCGCGACGTCCCCTGGGTTCACCGCGACCGGACGACACCGCGGCGGCTCCCAGCAGCACGAGGGCGGCCGTGACGGTCCCGCTGTTCGTCGACCACGCGAGGTCCGTCAACCGGCCGAGCCACGGCTGGACGACGTCGACCACGACGAGGATCCGGATCCCCTCGACGCCGAGGACCACTCCGAGACCGGTCTCGGCCCCCCACCGCGTGGCGACCAGCACGCTGGCGGCCGCGAGGAGCGCCGTCGGGCCCAGCCACGCCTCGATCACGCCGATGAGATCACCGGGATCGAGACCGGCGGACACGACGACCCCGGAGACGACGGTGGCGAGCACGACGTCGAACCCGAGGACCAACGCCGTCCTCACCAGCAGGAGCAGCCCGGGCGAGGTCGGGGTCGCCGCCGTGATCTCGAACGCCGGGTCGCGTCCCGGACCGTGGACCCCGGCCAGCCCGGCGGCCGTGACGAGCGGGACGACGATGGCCAGCACCTGCCCGGCCTCCCGGCCCGCCGGCACCAGCCACGAGGCGAGGACCGCGACCACGGCCATGACGAGAGTCGAGACGGCCCACAGGGAGCGAGGGACGACGCGGATCTCGGCCCGGAGCAACGCCGGGACGAACCGGCGGAGGTGTGGCCGAACGGGTGCCGCGAACGGTTCCGCCGCGCTCCGGGCCAGCACCGCCCTCACCGCGGCGGCAGGCGAGGCCAGTTCCGGCGTCCCCCCGGTCGTCGGCGTCCCGGCCGCCGGTGACCCTGCCGTGGTACCGGGGGCGAGGGCGTCGCGGAGCGCCTGCCAGCCGGCCAGTTCGGCCCGGCATGCGTCACACTCCGCCAGATGGCGGGCGACCCGCCGCCGGTCGGCCTCGGGCAAGGCACCCGTCGCGAATTCGGCGAGATACTCCCTCACGGCGCCACCTCCGTCTCGGTCAGGATCCGGCACAGGGCGGACCGGGCATGGTGCAACCGGCTCTTGACCGTGCCGACGGGGATGCCGAGCACTTCCGCGATCTCCGCATGGGGGAGTCCGGAGACGAACGCCAGGATCACGACCTCGCGATGGTGCAGGGGAAGCCTCCCCACGGCGTCCGCGACGTCGGTGCCGCCGACGGCGTCGATGGCCACCTCGTCCGGCGTCCGGCAGGGGTCCCGGCGGTCGGGGAACTCGGCGGGCACCGGTGGCTGGGTTCCCCGGAGCCGGTAGTACGCACAGCGCCGGGAGATGCCGAACAGCCAGGTGGACACGCTGCTGCGGCCTTGGTACGACCCCGCGGAACGCCAGACCGCCAGCAGGGTGTCCTGGAGGACCTCCTCCGCCGTCATCCAGTCTCCGAGCAGCCGGAAGAGATACCCGTGCAACCGCTGGGCGTGACGTCCGTAGAGCGTCTCCAGGGCAGTACCGTCTCCGGCGGCGATGCGGCCGACCAGGGCCGCATCGCCGCCCTCGACAGTGTCGGAGGCCGCTCCGCGTCTCATCGCCGGGTGAGTAGCGGCCCCGCCCCGGATAGGTTCACTGGGTGTCGGCGCTGAGGCTCACCGTTCGTAGAAGCGAGGGGACTGATGTGAACGGGGGTGCTTGACTCGATCTCCGCCCCCGGCGTTCGCGAGATCACAGCTCATTCTCAGGGGCGTCGCAGGGGAACCGGAGGCCCCGGGACGAGTCTCGAAGCATGGACGAACGGAAGCCTGAGGACACTGACCAGGCAGACGCGCCCGGTCGTGCCCGGCGCGTCAGGAGAGCAGCGTGACGGCCGTGGTCGAGTCGGCCACCGGGCCGATCCCCCTGCCGGTCCCGGCCGGCCGACGCGACGCGGGTACCGGGTACGACGTCGACATCGTCGTCCCCGTCTTCAACGAGGAGAGCGATCTCGGACCGAGCATCCGCCGGCTTCATGGCTATTTGTCCGCAGGATTCCCGTTCTCGTGGCACATCACGATTGCCGACAACGCCTCGACGGATGCGACCCCCGCCGTCGCACGCTCGCTGACCGAGGAGCTTCCCGGCGTCGGCGTGGTGCGGTTGGAAGAGAAGGGCCGGGGCCGGGCCCTCCGCCACACCTGGCTGCACAGTGACGCCACGGTCGTCGCCTACATGGACGTCGATCTCTCCACCGACCTGGCCGCGCTCCTGCCGCTGATCGCTCCTTTGCTGTCGGGACACAGCGACATCGCGATCGGCAGCCGCCTGTCGCGCGGATCCCGCGTCGTCCGCGGGGCGAAACGGGAAGCGATCTCCCGCTGCTACAACCTGCTGCTCCGGACCACCCTCCGGGCGGGGTTCTCGGATGCGCAGTGCGGTTTCAAGGCGATGCGGTCCGACCGTGCCGAGGTCCTGCTCCCGGTCGTCCGGGACACCGGCTGGTTCTGGGACACCGAGCTCCTGGTCCTCGCCGAGCGTCTCGGCCTTCGCATCCACGAAGTACCCGTCGACTGGGTCGACGACCCCGATTCCCGGGTGGACGTCGTGGCGACCGCCCTCGCCGACATCCACGGAATCCTCCGCCTCACCCGGGCCTTCATGAACGGGAGCCTGCCGATGGCGCAACTGCGCGCCTCGCTCACCGAGACCACTGACACCGCCGAACCCGTCGCGGAGGGAGTACCTCCCGGCCTGCCGAGGCAACTCGCCCGGTTCGCCGTCGTCGGAGGCCTCAGCACTCTCGCCTACATGATCCTTTACCTGCTGCTGCGGCCTGTCTGCGGGGCACAGGGGGCGAACGCGGCCTCCCTCCTGATCACCGCCGTCGCCAACACCGCCGCCAACCGCCGGTTCACCTTCTCGACCCGGGGACGCGACGGCGCGATCAGGCACCAGGCGGAAGGCCTCATCGTCTTCGCCCTCGGCCTCGCCGTCACCAGCGGCAGCCTCGCGGCCCTCCACGCCCTCCCCGGCGCGCCGTCCACCGCCGTCGAACTCACCTTCCTCGTGGCCGCGAACCTGCTCGCCACCGTTCTGAGATTCGTCATGCTCAAATCCTGGGTGTTCCATCCCGGACGCCGCCGCGCTGCCGCGGACACCCGCTCCGTCTCGAAGGAGGGCGCCCGGTGAGCGCCGTCGAGCCACCCGAGCCCGTCGTGCCCGAGCCCGTCGACCCTGAGCTCGTCGACCCTGAGTTCGTCGACCCGCCGGAGCCTCGCTGGGCTCGTCCCGCGCTGGCGGCACTCCTCGTCGTCACGGCGGTCGCCTACCTGTGGAACCTCGGCCGCAACGGGTGGGGCAACTCCTACTACGCCGCCGCCGTCCAGGCCGCGACCCACAGCTGGTCGGCGATGTTCTACGGCGCGTCCGACTGGGGTGGCTACATCACCGTCGACAAGCCACCGTTCTCGCTCTGGGTGATGGCGCTCTCCGGCCGGATCTTCGGGTTCTCCTCCTGGAGCATGCTCGCCCCCCAGGCCTTGATGGGGGTGGCCTCGACCGGCCTGGTGTACGGCGCCGTGCGGCGGGTGTGGGGTGCGGTCGCGGGCCTTGCGGCCGCGGCTCTGCTCGCGGTGACCCCCGCCGCGGCCTTGATGTTCCGCTTCAACAACCCGGACGCCGCGCTGACACTCCTGCTCGTCGGCGCCGCCTACGCGGTCACCCGCGCGGTCCGGAAGGGAGGCACAGGCTGGCTGCTCGCCGCCGCCGTCCTCATCGGGACGGCGTTCCTCACCAAGTCCCTCCAGGCCCTGCTCGTCGTCCCCGGCCTCGCGGCGGCGTATCTCGCCTGCGCGCCGGGACGGTTCGTCCGCAGGCTGTGGCAGCTCCTGGCGGCGGGCGCGGTGATGCTGGTCAGCGGCCTGTGGTGGCCCCTGCTGGTCGATGCCGTCCCGGAGGCCGACCGTCCGTTCGTCGGTGGTTCGACGAACAACCGGTTCCTTGAACTCGTCTTCGGCTACAACGGCGTCAGCCGGATCACCGGAGGCGGGCAAGGAGGCCCCGGTGGAGGCCTCCGCGGTGGACCCGGCGGTAAGGGTGGCGGATTCGGAGGGGGGTTCGGGGGCCAGGCGGGCTGGGACAGGATGATCAATGATCAGTTCGGAGGTTTCATCGCCTGGTGGATCCCCGCCGCCCTGCTCGGAGCCCTGGCGGCGGTCTGGTTGTCGCGGGGCGGTTCTCGGACCGATCCCCGCCGGGCGAGCCTCGTGGTCTGGGGAGGCTGGACGCTGGTGACCGCCAGCGTCTTCAGTTTCGCCGGCGGCATCATCCACACCTATTACACGGTGGCACTGGCCCCCGGCGTCGCGGTGCTCGCGGCGATGACCCTACCGGGCCTCTGGAGCCGTCGGGACGATCCGGTCGCCCGGCTGTTCCTCGCCGGGATCGCGGGGTCGACGGCCGTCACCGCCTTCCTCCTGCTGGGACGCGCCCCTGGCTGGAACCCCTGGCTGCGGTGGGCCACGCTCGCCGTCGGGCTCGGTGCCGCGCTCGTGCTCGGCGTCCCCCGATCGGTCGGCCGGGTGCGGCTACCTCGCCCCGTCGCCGTGACGGCCGCCGCGGGAGCCCTCGTGGCCGGTGTCGTGGGCCCGTTGGCGTGGTCGCTCGTGACGATCGGGACGACGCACACCGGGAGCATCCCTGACGCGGGACCGGCGCAGGCGATCTCCCGGGGCCGGTTCGGTCCGGGTGCCGCCCCTTCGGGGGGCCGGGACGGAATGCCTTCGGGGGGCGGAACGCCTCCCGGCGTCCCGGAGGGCGCCGGAAGCGCCGATGGTGCCGGACGGCGCGACGCGGGGTTCCGTGGCGCGGGTGGCCCGGGCGGCGGTCCGGGCGGAGAGCAAGAGAAGGTCAGCGCCGAGCTGAAGGCGCTGTTCACCGCCGGAGCGAGCGGGTACCGGTGGGTCGCCGCCGCCTCGAGCTCCCAGTCCGCGGGGTCGGTGCAGCTGGCGGTGGACGCGCCCGTCATGGCTCTGGGCGGGTTCAGCGGGCGGGACGACGCCATCACCCTCGCCGAGTTCAAGGACCTCGTGGCGTCCGGCCAGGTGCACTACTTCATCGCGGGCGGAGGACCGGGCGGAGGTTTCGGTGGAGGACCGGGAGGAGGTCCGGGCGGCGGCTCCGGCGAAGGCTCCGGCGAAGGCCCCGGTGGAGGGAAAGGTCCCGGCGGACAGGGTTCCGTGTCGGCCATCTCCGAGTGGGTGAGCTCGACCTTCACGGCGCGGACGATCGGTGGCGCCACGGTGTACGACCTCTCGGCGACGTCAACGACGGGCTCCGGCACGTCCTCCTGACGTCAGGTGGACGCCGTGAGGGCCTTATGTCCTGATGCCGTTCCTCACCCTGGGGTCACGATGGGTGTGCATTCGGTATCACAGAGCGAAGGTGTGGGGCTGGCGACCTCTGCGGACGGAACGTAGGACGCGGATGGTGCCGGAACCGTCTCCGCTGCTCCGAAGGCGCCCCCTGGCGAGCAGCGCACGGCGAGAGGACATCCGATGACGTCTCCCGATCGGCGAATCGTCGACCTGACAACCTTCGACCGGCCCGACGCGCATCGTTCCCCGTCCGAACAGGGGGATGTCCACCTTCTCCGCCTCGTCCTCGACCTCCAGCTGGACGCCTTGCTCCTCACCCTCGGGGCCGCGGCTCACGCTGAGTCGCGCCGTGACTCCTCGGGCTCCGTCCCGTGGCGCCGGTGGCTCGTTGAGGATCTCGAACTCGCCCGGGCCCTCGCCGGTGTCCTTGTCGACGGCGAGGTCTCACCGCTACCGGCGCTCGGCGGCGGTCTCGCCCCGAACGCCGTGGCCACGGCCCTGGACAATCTCGCGGTGCGTTACGAGTCGATGGAGAACCTGCTCACCAGCGTTCTCGACCGTCGTACGGGCGGGCAGCCGTGGCGGGGCGCGGCGAGCGAGGCGCTGGCGCGGTGCCGAAAGCGCCTCGCGGAGCTCCAGCACTGCCGACGTACCGTGATCGCGGCCGACGCGGTGGCACGCACGCCGTTCCTGCCGGGAGAGTGGCTGGGCTGACCGCGCCACCGACGCACCCCGGTGGCGGTCGTGCCTCACGTGTCGGTCGTACCTCAGGAGGAGCCCGCGCCCAGGCCGGTCAACGCCTCTCCGATCGTGATCTGCCGACCGCTCACCAGGCGCCCTCGGGAGGGGTAGCTCGTCCCGGGCCACACGTCGTCGACGGCGACCACGACGGTCGCACCCGCGGAGGTGATCGACTCGGCGACGAGGGAGACCCGCCCGGACGCCGTCTTCAGGACCTGCCCGCGGACGAGAGTGACGTCGTGATCGTCCTCCGGCGCCGGGCCGGGAGTCGCGTCGAGAAGCAGCGTCTGCGCCGGATCCTCCGGGTCCACCCGCCTGATGAGGACACCCGCGGTGTGTTTCTTCCAGTCCGCGTCGGTGCCGATCCAGCCGTCGAGACCGGACGCCGGACGGTACTCGACGACGTAGGTCGCGCCGGCGGGATCGACGACGCGCAAGGACCGCAGACCCGTGCGCCCCGAGACGGGCCGGAGGGTGACCCGCGCCGGCGCGCCGGCCGTGAGGACGCTCCCGGGGCCGAGCAGACCCAGCCGGTAGGCGTGGGCCGTGCTGAGGCTGCCGAGCTGTTCCCAGCTGATGCCCATCACGTCGTACCAGTCCCCGTAGAGGACGTGCCGGCAGGTGCCGCCGAACTTTCCGCCGTCCTCACCGGCGTGGAACCGGGCGTCGGAGGTTCCGGTGCAGGTGAGCGCGTCGGAGTGGCCGAGCCCGAGGTTGTGGCCGAGTTCGTGCGCGATGAGACTGGTCGTGTGTCCTCCGACGAGGGTCATTCCGCCGGCGTCGGCCGAGCCGCCGACCGTGGCGAGGCCCGCCGGGCAACCCGCGCTCGGGGGTACGTAGACCAGCAGATGACGGCGTGGCCCGGTGAGGAACGCGCTCTTCGCCCGCGCCTGGTCCCAGATCCCCCAGACGTCGTTGCACGAAGCTGTCAACCTGGTCCACCCGACCGTTCGGGAGACGGTGAACCTGATGCGTCCCTCGCTCGCGGAGGACCAGTACGACGAGACCCCGCCGGACACCGTCCGTGACAGCGAGGTCGCCGTCACACCGTCCGCGTCGACTCCCTTCGGCAGGGCGAGCACGATGGTCACCACATGACGGTTCGCGGCGGACGGCGCCGGGGACGTCGAGGAGGCCCGCGACATCACGGTGACGGAGGTGACCCGGTGCGGCGAGGCCGGGACCCGCGCGTCCTTGTCGTGAAGGAGCGTGTCGTGGAGGAGGTCGTCGTGGACGAGACGGAGCGAGAGGGTCGAGCCGCTCGGGATTCCGCGGACCGCCTCCGGGACGATCTGGATCCGTTCGGTGGGAGTGCGCAGCCAGGTCGTCGTCCCGGTAGGCCCGTCGTCGTCGCCGGGGGTATTCTCGACGGCCAGCCGGTCGAGCACCCCCACGGTGTTCGTGCTGGACGCCGGGGACTCCGCCGCTGCTGTCGGCCCGGCGGTGAGCAGAGCGGCGGCCAGCAGGATCACACCTGCGGGCCGACGGACGGTCGTCGGGAACGGCGGGAACCAGGACGGGGGCATGACACTTCCTCGCAGGACGGTGACCGGAGGCGGGAAGCCCGCCGGTACGCCCGGTACCTCGGCGCTTTCGGAGCGTTTCTTGATGGGGACGTGCGAGGATCGACAGAACAGACAGGTGAACGACTCGCCGAGCGGCTGACCGGGCGGAGCAGCGCACGGCACTTACCGTGGAACGGTGCCGGACGACGTCCTCGGCCGCCCGCTCGCGATGCGGTCAGACGAGCCGCGTGTCCAGCCCCTGGACGGGGCGACCGCGGTCCCCTCGTCGTCCCAGGAGGATGGCGTCGTGCCAGATGATCTGCCTCGCGTCGCCGAGGGCCTCGGCTGGCCCCGCCGATTCGACCGGAGCACGGATCCGCTACTCGCGCCGTGGCTTCCCGGTGCCCAGCCCGCGCGGCTCGGCTGGGTCGTCGCCGAACCCGTGCCCGTCGTGACCGACATCGTCGTGCCGGACGACGGCGCAGGAGCCGACGGCCCGGACGCCGAGGCGGAGGACGCGGACGGCGTTCCGCCGGCCGAGCCCTCCGACGTCCCCGGAACGGACGGCCCCACGGAAGCACCCGTCATCCCCGAGGTCCCGGTGCAACCCGACGCCGGACCGGTGGGAGCTCCCCTCGCCGAAGGCATGAAGAGCCAGCTCGGTGTCGTCGATGGCTGGTGGGCGACGCTCGCGAGCGCCCCCCTGCCCGACACCCTCCTCGGGGACGGCGATCTCGCCGCCGACGGGCTCGATCTGACCAACGCCCACCCGTCGGGTCTGGCGACGTTGCTCGCCGGGCGTCCGACGCGGCTGTCGAGCCTGTTCCGTGAGCCGGGCTCACATTCGGCGGCGCGCCGCCGGGCCCGCGCGATCCGCGCGGGAGTCCACCAGCTCGCCTCCGAACGGGGGGTCCGTGCGGGGTTCCTCGCGCTCGGCACGGTGTCGTGGTGGGCCGCCGAGGGCGGTCTTCCCCGCCGTGACGGGCGCGGCGCCGTCCCGGTCCGGGCTCCGCTGCTCCTGCGGGGGTGTGAGCTGTACCCGCGCGGGGCGGGTCACGAGGACTACGAGCTCGACCTCGACGTCGGGGTGCTCGTCAATCCCGAGGTGCTCCGGCGCCTTCGTGAGGACCACCGCATCCGGCTGGACGGTGAGGCCCTCGGAGGCCTCGCCTTCGGGCCCGCAGGGTTCGACCCCGGCCCGGTCTTCGCGCATCTGGAGGACGTCTGCGCGGGAGTGCCCGGTTTCGTCGTCGACCGGCGGCTGGTCGTGGGCAGTTTCACGGCAGGGTCGGGAGCGTTGCTCGGCGACCTCGACGCCGCGGCACCCGCGTTGCGGGTCCACCCGCTGCTGGGCGATCTGGTGTCGGGTCGTTGGCCGGACCCCTCCTCGGCAGCCCCCTCCTCGCCGGTCGGTATCGAGCCCGGCGACGCGAGCGGCAGCGAGGCCGGCAGCGAGGCTGGCGACGAGCCTGATCCCTCGTCCCTGTCCGACGCCCCGCCGTATGCCGCGGACGAGCCGCCCGAACCGGTGTTGTCCGTTCTTCCCCTCGACCCGGCGGAGCGGCAGGCCGTCACCGCGGTACGCAGGGGGAGTCCCGCCGTCGTCCAGGGCCCGCCCGGGACCGGCCACACCCAGACTCTGGCCGCAGCGGTGATCGCCCTGGCCGAGGCGGGTCAGAAGGTGCTCGTCGTCACCCCGCACCGGTCGAGCGCCTGGGCCTTGCTGTCCCGGATCGCCGGAACCGGTCTGCGCGACATCGTCCTCGACCTCCACGACGGCTGCGGTGACCGGGCCGCCCTCCTGACCTCGCTCGGCGACGACGTCGAGGCGACGGCGAGCGGCGCCGCCCTCGAACGCGCCGAACGGTCCCTCGACCTCGCCGGGGACGGCGACGTGGAGGCGATCGTCGCCGCGACGTCGACGCTGACGTCGTCCAGCGCGGCCCTCCACACCGTGCGCGAGCCGTGGGGCGTGTCGGCCTACGACGCGATGGAGGCGCTCGCCGCCCTGATGGCGACGGACGTCGCTCCGCGCACCCGGGTCCGGCTCACCCCCGACGTCTGCCGCACCCTGGACGCCGGGACCAGGGACCGCCTGCGCGAGGATCTGCACGAGGCCGCCGCCCTCGGGGCCTTCACCCTCACCCGGCTCGACACGCGCTGGCTCGACGCCGCCGTCGGCAGTGAGGAGGACGTCACCGACGCCCTCGCCGCCGCCGTGATCGCCCGCGACGGTCTCGAACACGCGGACACCCTGATGAGCGCCGTCGCCGAGGCCGCCGGTCTGGCACCGGCCCGGTCCACGGCCGACTGGAGGCCACAGCTCGACCTGCTGCACGGCGTCCGGGACACGCTCGACGTCATGCAGCCCGCGGTGTACGAGCAGCCGATCGACGATCTCATCTCCGCGACGGGTGTCGAGGGCGGCCCTCCCGGCGCCGGGGTGCTGGCCCGGCGCTCCCTGCGGCGGCGGGCCAGATCGCTGGTGCGCCCCGGCGTCCACGTGAAGGACCTGAACACGGTGCTCGTGGTGGCGCGGGAGCAGCGGGAGCGCTGGCTGCGGCTGTCCAGCGGCGGGGGCTGGCCGCGGGTGCCCACGGGTCTCGCCGCCGCCGCGGCGGCGGTGGAGAACGTCGAGAAGGCGCTGGCCACCCTCACCGAGTACCTCGCCGGGACCGAGACGCCCGACCTCGTGCAGCTCCCCCTCGACCAACTCGCCCGCCGGCTGAAGGACCTCGCGGGCGACGGCGACTCGCTCGCCGCCCAGCCGGGACGCACCCGCCTTCTCGCCCGCTTGCGTGACGCCGGGCTCGGAGACCTGATCACGGACCTGAGGAACCGGCGGTGCATGGCCGAGGACGTCGACGGCGAACTCGACCTCGCGTGGTGGACCTCCGTCCTCGAAACCATCATCCGCAGCGACGCGAGGCTCGCCCGCCACGATCCCGCCCTGCTCGCCGCGGCCCTCGAGGAACTACGGACCTCGGGGGACCGGCTCGCCGCCGCGGGCGTCGCCCAGATCAGGGCGAGTCTCGCGACCCGTGCGAAGGCCGTCGTCGACATGCATCCCGAGCAGGTGCGCTGGCTGCGGGCCGAGGTCCACCGGGCCCACCGGTCGGCGTGGCCCGGTGACCTCTTCCGGCGGGCCGGGGATCTCGTCAGGGCGCTCCGGCCGGTCCTGATCATGAGTCCGGACTCGGTCGCCCGGGTGCTTCCCGCCGCGGTCCCCGGACGTCCGCTGTTCGACGTCGTCGTCGTGGACGACGCGAGCCAGGTGGGCATGCCCGAGGCCGCCGCCGCCCTCGCCCGTGGGCGACGCCTGGTCGTGGCCGGTGATCCGTACGGTTTGCCCCCGGCCAGCGGGCGGCCGTCCGTCCTGGAGGCCCTCTCCGGCCGCCTGCCCGTCAGGCGACTGGACCGTGACCACCGCACGCGCGACGGGCGCATGCTCACTCCGCTGCGCCGGCACTACCCCGCGCCCTGGGCCGTCACCCCCGGCGCCGCCGCGTCACCCCCCATCACCCTCGACCACGTCTGGGAGCCCCCGTTCAGTGCCGGCTCCGATCCCGGTTCTGGCTCCGATCCTGGTTCTGGCTCCGGGTCTGGTTTCGATTCCGGCTCCGGTGGCACCGAGGCCGAGGTGCAACGCGTCGTCGACCTGGTCACCGAGCACGCCGGACGTCGCCCCGGCGAGTCCTTGCTGGTCGTCACCCTCGGGCCCCGGCACGCCGAACGCCTTGAGGAGGCGCTTCGCGCCGAGGTCGGGATCCGGCCTGAGCTGGCGCGCTGGCTCGAGGTCCACTGGACCGGGCACATCTCCGAGCCGTTCGTCGTCAGACCGGTGCATCGCCTCGCCGGTCTGGAACGGGACGCCGTGATCGTGTCCCTCGGTCTGCCCCGGACCGCGCACGGCCGGGTCCTGCACCGCTTCGGTGTCCTGGACGGCAGGTTCGGCAAGGCTTGTCTGACGGCGGCCCTGTCCCGTGCCCGCCGGAGGATGACCCTGGTCAGCGCCTTCACCGCCGGGGACCTCAACCCCGACAAGCTGAAGACCGACGGGTCGCGCATGCTGTGGGAGGTCCTGGCGCTCGCCGAGGATCCGATTCTGCGCGGTGACCACGACGCGGTCGTCGACGTCGACGCCGTCGGCGGTGAGGCCTCGAGCGATCCTCTCGTCGCGGACCTTCGGGACCGGCTCGCCGCTGCTGGTCTGCCCGTCCGCGCCGGAGTGACCGCTCCCGACTGGCCTTTGTCGCTCGTCGTCGCCGATCCTCTCGTCCCGGGCCACCTGCTGCTCGCGGTGGACGTGGACGGCGAGCAGCACGCAGCCTGCCGGAGCGTCGCCGTCCGGGACCAGTTGCGGCGGGAGGCCTTCGAACGGGCCGGATGGACCTATGTGCGGGTCGCTGCGATGGACCTCTTCTGCGATCCGGCCAGCGAGGTGGAGCGTGTGCGGAGGGCCTGGCGAGCGGCGGGCGGCAGATCGCAGAACGAGACCACGACCACCGGCCTGGTGATTGTCAACCGCCCGAAGGTGCGGTCGACCTGGCCGGGGATCGCCGTCGGGCGGCCGGTCAGCGAGTACTCCTCGGAACAGCTGCAACAGGTGGCCGCGTGGGTGCTGACCGATGGCCTCGTGCGGTCCGTCGACGAGCTCGTCGCCGGCGTCTGTGAGGCCCTCCAACTGGTCCTGCGGGGGCCGCGCGTCGAGTCGCTGGTCACGGAGGCCGCCCGCGCCGTCCTCGGCATGGGGGAACGCGGCACACTGGAGGGGTGACCGACGCCGTCCCCGATCCTGATCTCCACGACCGGCCCATGCCCTCCGCCCGTCCTGGCGCGTCCTCGCCCCCGGTCCCGGCCGTGCCCTCGCCTCCGGCCGTGCCTTCGCTCCCGGTCGTGCCCGGCCGGGCGGGTGACGATCTGGACGTCGGCTGGGGTGAGCGTCCTCGCGAGTCCGGGGACGATGACGAGCGCTTCCTGCGCGAGCGCCCTCCCCACTGGGAATGATTGATCACACACCGGCCTGGATGATCGATTCCGAGCGCGGCGGCGACTGTCCACGCGGGGGCTTGCCCGGTCGGTGTCGCGGGTCAGGCGTCGTCGCGGCGGGTGGCGAGCAGGTCGCGGATCTCGGTGAGCAGGGCGATGTCTTCGGGGGTGCTGGGGACCTCGTCGCTCGTGCGGCCACGCCGAAGCTCCAAGAGCTTGTTCATCGGGAGGACGATCAGGAAGTAGATGATCGCCGCGACGATGATGAAGTTGATGAGGGCTGTGATCGTCGTGCCGTATCTGATCTGGGTGCCGTTCACGCCGAAGCTGATGGTGTTGAAGTCGGGAGCTCCGCCGAACGCCGCGAGAAGGCTCCCGATGAAGTCCTTGGCGAAGGCGTTGATGACACCGGTGAACGCAGCCCCGATGACGACGGCGACAGCGAGATCGATGACGTTCCCCCGCATGAGGAAGTCCTTGAACCCCTTGAGCATGTTGCTCTCCTTCTGCTCGACGCGGCTCGGGGCCACCCCGAACCTCATCGAACGTAGTCGAATGATCACTCGAATAGGGGGACTTGGTAGGGGTCCTGGCGCGAGCTGGTTCTCAGGCGTCGTCCGTGGTCAGCCGTCGCGCCACGGTGAGGGCCCGGTTCCCGGTGACAGTTGCCAGGTCGAGGGCGTCGGCCGGGCGGACCGCCACAGCGAGTACCCCCGCGGGCAGGGCTCCCGCTCCGGTTCCGGTTCCGGGGACGTTCGTGGAGCCCTGGGCCGAGTCGTTGGTGGCGGAGGTGTCCAGCGCCCCTAACAGCCCGCCGCCGGAGGGTGGCGACGAGGCAGGCCGATGCGGAGGGACAGCTGGCGTCTGGAGGACGAGTGCGTCTTCCACCACGATCCGCGCCGATCCGGACGGTGCTCCGGACGGCGATCCGGACGGCGTTCGGGGAGTCTGCGACGAACCGGGGTCGGGACCCAAACCCGCGAGCGGATCCTGAGGGGGACCTGCGATCACCTGGAGGTGATCCCCAGGTGCCGCGAGTACGGCGGATGCGGGATCCGTCAGCCGGATCGTGACGACCACGCGACCCTTCGTGTCCCGGGGGAACCTGCCGGGTCGCGCGGTGTCCCTCAGACGGACGTCGGTGATCGGTTCGCCGCGGCGGACAGGGGACGCGAGGACCTGCCCGGTGGGCCGGGAGACGGTCCCGCGGGGGGCGGCCGAGGCCGCCCAGGCCACTGTGAGCAGATCGCCGGGAAGGAGCCGATGCCCGGCGGGGAGGTCGCGCCGGGCGACAAGGACGGGGACGGTGCTCGGCGGAGCCGGGCGCAGCGACGACAGCGCGCTGGCTGCGGCGAGGGCGAGAAGCACCGCGACCACCACCCGCCGGTGCCGGGCGAGGAGGAGCCGCAGACGCAGCCTGAGCTGGGGACCGGACGAGGTGGTGACCACGGCGAGCCCTCAGGGGAGCGTGGAGCGGCGGTCGGAGGGCAGGTCGAAGGGGAGGGTCAGCCCGTCGAGGGAGTGCTGGCACAGGCAGTCGTCATCAGAGGGGAGATCCGCCACGACGGAGAGCAGCACCTGTTTGAGAGCCTCGATACTGCGCCCGAACTCGGCGAACACCTCTGCCTGGGTGACGCCCTTCCCTGACTCGAAACCGGCGTCGAGATCGGTCACCACGGCGATCGAGGTGTAACACATCGCGAGCTCACGGGCGATCGAGGCCTCGGGCATGCCGGTCATGCCCACGACGTCGCCTCCGAGGGCTGCGTGCCAGCGGGATTCGGCGCGGGTGGAGAACCTCGGGCCGTTGATCACGACCATGGTGCCGCCGTCCCGGGGCGGCCAGCCTGCGGCGTCGGCCGCACGGAGCACCGTGTGGCGGGCTCTCGGGCAGTAGGGGTCGGCGAAGGTGACATGGGCGACGGGCCCGACGGCGTCGTACACCGTGTGGGCGCGGCCCCAGGTGCGGTCGATCAGCTGGTCGGGCACGACGAGCGACCCCGGGCCCAACTCGGGATGCATCGACCCCACGGCGCACGGGGCGAGAACCTGGCGGACCCCCAGGGACCGCAGGGCCCAGAGATTGGCCCGGTAGTTGACCAGATGCGGTGGGAACCGGTGGTCACCCCCGTGGCGGGGGAGGAAGGCGACGGACCGACCGGCGACCTGCCCGACGAGGACGCGGTCGCTGGGAGAGCCGAACGGGGTGTCGATCTGGATATCGTCCGCGTCGTCGAACCAGCTGTAGAAGCCTGAGCCCCCGATCACGCCGATCTCGGCGTGGACGGAACCCTCGGTGACGGACTGCCGGGTGTCAGATGTGCTCACCCGGCCGACGCTAGCGCCCTCACCATCACCGATGGATCTCCACAGATCCACCCTGTGGATGAGTGGAGGAGAAACCACCCTGTGGACGAACCGTCGTCAAGCGGCGGAGCTCTTGGCCCCCGCCCCGGCGGTGGCCGGAGCCGAGGAGGAACTCGACGAACCGCCGGAACCGGACGAGGAGCCGGAGGACGAGCCCGACGAGGAGCCCGAGGAACCGGAGCCCGACGAGGAGCTGGAGGACGAGTCCGACGAGGAGCCTGAGCCCGAGGAGGAGGACTTCGGGGACGACGTCGAACCGCTCGTGCGTGAGTCCGTACGGTAGAAGCCCGAACCCTTGAAGACGATGCCAACGGCGTTGAAGAGCTTGCGGAGACGGCCGGTACACGCGGGACATTCGGTCAGCGTGTTGTCGGTGAACGCCTGCTGTGTCTCGAACCGGTGGTCGCACTCGGTGCATGCGTAGGCGTAGGTAGGCACGTCGCCCTCCCTGCTGTCCGTCGTGGCTCGCGAGAACCACCTGCCACCTGGCACTCTACAACGCGGAGTGCCAGCTAGCACTCAATGGTCCGGAGTGCCAGCCAAGGAAGCGCCCGGACGGAGTATCCGCTCAGGTTCCGTTGACCTTGCGCAGAGCCCGGCCGGGAAGCCATCCGGCGAGTTTCCCGCCCCGGCTCACCTGTTCGAGCCGGCGCACCGTCGCCTCCCGGACACTCCCGGCCGCCACGACGATCAACCCGTCCCCGTGCCGGAGCACCGTGGTCGGACCGGGGACGAAGGGGGTTCCGTCCCGCACGACGAGCGTGACGTTCGCCCGTGACGGCAGGCGCAACTCGAAGATCTCGACCCCGTGCAACCGGGAGCCCGGACCGACGCGAATGTGGATGACATCGGCGTCCAGGGCCCCGAGGGGCGAGCTCTCGACGTCGAGATCGACCGTGGAGACGTCAGGCGCGAGCCGGAGGACCTTCGCGACCCACGGCAGCGTCGGCCCCTGGATCACGGTGAAGATGACGACGAGGACGAAGACCAGGTCGAAGATCCGCTCCGCACCCGGGACGTTGGCGGCCAGGGGGATCGTGGCGAGCACGATCGGTACCGCACCCCGCAGCCCCGCCCAGGAGAGAAACACCTGTTCCACCAGGGGGATGCGGAACCACGTCACGGTCGCCAGCAGCGACAGCGGTCTCGCGACGAACAGCAGCACGAGGCCGATCACCACCGAGGGCAGCACATGGTCGTTCAGCCGCGCCGGATCGGCGAGCAGGCCCAGCAGGACGAACAGGCCGATCTGGGCGATCCATCCCGTTCCCTCGGCGAAACCGCGAACCGCCGGGCTGTGCGGCAGACCGGCGTTCCCGAGCACGAGACAGGCGAGATAGGTCGCCAGGAAGCCGGAGCCGTGGAGGGTCGCGGCGGACCCGTAGGCGCAGGCGGCCAGGGCCATGACGGCGATCGGGTAGAGACCGGACGACGGAAGGGCGACACCGCGCAGCCCCAACGCCCCGACGCGGCCGATGACGAGCCCGACCGCGGTGCCGATCGCCAGCTCGGCGAGCGCCTCCAGCACGAGTATCCACGCGGGGGCGGAGTGACCCGTCCCGGCGAGCAGTCCCGTCAGGGCCACCACCGCGATCACGGCGGGGGCGTCGTTGAACCCGGATTCCGCCTCCAGCAACCCGACCAGTCGTTTCGGCAACGGTACGTTCCTGAGCACCGAGAAGACGGCCGCGGCGTCCGTCGACGAGAGCGTCGCGCCGATGAGCAGGGCGATCCGCCAGTCAAGATCCAGCAACCAGTGGGCGGCCGCCCCCGTGACCACGATCGAGATCGACGTCCCGAGCACGGCGAGGACGGCGGCCGGGGCGACCGTGGGCCGGATGTCCGGCCATCGCGTCGTCAGGCCGCCCTCGGCCAGGATGATCACTAGTGCCGCGTAGCCGAGGACGCCGGTCAGCTGGGCGTCGTCGAAGCGCAGCCCCAGGCCCCGCTCCCCGATGAGGAGACCGAGACCGAGATAGATCATCAGTGACGGCAGTCCGGTACGGGTGCTGAGCCGGACGGCTCCCACCGCGACCAGCAGGACGGTGCTGCCGAGCAGCAGGACGGTGCCGAGCGAGTCGACGTTCACGAACCTCTCTTCCCGTTGTCACCCGGTCGTGGAATCCTTCGCCGCCCGACCACGACGTCCGTGGGGTGTCTCACCCCGATGGGGGTCAGGACGTCGGGTACGTGCGATGGTCGTTACGCTGCGTCCGTGCCGAGCCGTCGAGTCCTCCGCCGCAACCTGATAGGGGTCACGGTTTTCCTGGCCGCCCTGCTCGTGGTCGCCACCGCGACCGGGGTGACACTGGTCCGCCGCCCCTTCCCCGTGACGGAAGGCCGGATCTCACTGCCCGGGCTCGGCGCCGAGGTGAGTGTGCGGCGCGACGCCCTGGGGGTGCCGCAGATCTACGCCGACACCCCTGACGATCTGTTCCGTGGCCAAGGATACGTGCACGCCCAGGACAGGTTTTTCGAGATGGACCTGCGTCGGCACGTGTCGGCGGGCCGTTTGTCGGAACTGACCGGTCAGGACGACGACGCGCTTCTCAGCGACAAGATCGTCCGTACTCTCGGGTGGCGCCAGGTCGCCCAGGCGGAACTCGAACAGGCGGACGACGCCACCCGGCGTCACCTCGAGTCCTACTCCCGCGGCGTCAACGACTACCTGCGGGGGCGCTCCGCGGCCCAGCTGTCGGTGAACTACTCCTTGCTGGGCCTTTCCCATTCGCTGCCCGCGATCGAACCCTGGACGCCTGTCGACTCTCTCGCGTGGTTCAAGGCGCTCGCCTGGGACCTCCGCGGGGGCCAGGAGCAGGAGGTCGACCGGGCGTTGACCTACGGCGTCGTCCGTGACGTCTCACGGGTCGACCAGCTGTATCCGGCCTACCCCTTCGCCAGGCACACCCCGATCCTTCCCGACGGCGGGCGGGCGGGCTCCGTCCGCGTGCCGAACGCGGCCCCCGCCCGTACCCCTCCGACGAAGGCGCCCGCCGTCGTCCCGCCCGAGAGCGCGGCGGTCGCCGAGGCGCTGCGGGGTCCGGCGAACGACTCACTCGAGAAGGTCCGCAGGGCGCTCGCGGCCGTCTCGCTCTCGGGAACGGCCTCCGGGGGGATCGGCTCGAACTCGTGGGTGGTCTCCGGGAAGCACACGCAGTCCGGCAAACCGTTCCTCGCCAACGACCCCCACCTGAGGCCGAGCGCTCCCGGGGTCTGGTACCAGATGGGTCTGCACTGCCGCCAGGTGTCCACGGAGTGTCCCTTCGACGTCTCCGGGTACTCGTTCTCGGGTGTCCCGGGCATCTTCATCGGCCACAACGCGCGGATCTCCTGGGGCCTGACGAATCTGGCCCCGGACGCGACCGACCTGTTCCTTGAGAAGGTGTCCGAGGACCGTGTCGAGCGTGACGGCCAGGAACAGGCCCTGACGATCCGGAAGGAGACGATCGCCGTCGCCGGCGGCCCGAGTGTGACGATCACGGTGCGGACCGGTCCTCATGGGCCGTTGTTGTCCGACGTCGCGCCCGAGCTGGAGAAGGTGGGGGAGCGGGCGCCGTCCGGTCAGGCCGTCCACGGCCGCTACGAGGGGTACGCCGTCGCGATCTCCTGGACGGCGCTGACGCCGGGGCACGGGATGGACGCCGTCTTCGCCCTGAACAGGGCCTCGAACTTCGACACCTTCCGCAAGGCCGTCCAGCTGATGGACGCGCCCGCCCAGAGCGTCGTGTACGCGGACGTCGACGGGCACATCGGCTACCAGGCGTCGGGGCGTATCCCCCTGCGTCCGCGGACCTCCGCCCCGACGGGCGGGAACAAGGCCGACGTCGTTCCCCTGGACGGCACCTGGCCGTTGCCCGGGTGGACGAGCGCACACGACTGGAAGTCGTTCGTCCCGGCGTCCCAGCTGCCGTGGGCAGCCGATCCCGCCGACGGCCTGATCGTCGCCGCCAACCAGGTCGTCACCCCTGCGAACGGAACGGTGACGTTGGGGCGGGGCTTCGACTACGGGTACCGCTCCCAGCGGATCAGGGACCTCCTGTCCACGGCGGCCTCCCGGGGGACCAAGCTGACGGTCGTCGACATGGAGGCGATCCAGAAGGACACCCAGAACGGCATGGCGGCGGAGCTGGTCCCGCTCCTGCTGCAGGTCAAGATGACCGATTCGTTCTATGCGGACGCCGTGAAGCTCCTGGACGGCTGGAACGGTGACCAGAAGACCGACTCGGCGGCGGCGGCGTACTTCAACGCCGTGTGGAGCAACCTGCTCCAGTTGACCTTCAGTGACGAGTTGCCGGAGGGCAGCCGGCCGGACGGCGGGAGCCGCTGGTTCGAGGTGGTCCGGAACCTGCTGGACCGCCGGAACGACACCTGGTGGGACGACCGGCGCACGCCCTCGGTCCTGGAGACGCGCGACGAGATCGTCAGCCGGGCGCTCGTGCAGGCGCGCAACCAGTTGACGATGGACATCGCCAAGGACCCCGGTGTGTGGTCCTGGGGCCGTCTGCACCAGCTGGAGCTGCGAGGCCCGCTGGGCGACTCCCCGTGGCTGGCAGTGCTCAACCCCCTCCTCCTCAGCTCCGGACCCCGCCAGATGGCCGGCGGTTCGTCCACGGTCAACGCGATGAGCTGGGATGCCGAGGACGGCGACTTCCACGTCGTCTCGGCCCCGTCGATGCGGATGATCGTCGACCTCGGTGACCTCAACCGTTCCCGGTGGGTCAACCAGAGCGGACAGAGCGGGCATCCCGGACACGACCACTATCTCGACCAGTTCGAGACCTGGGCCCGGGGCAGGACCCATCCCTGGGCCTTCACCCCGCAGGCGGTCCAGGAGGCGACGGAGGAGACCTTGATCCTCCACCCGGCCGGAGGCTCCTGAGCTCGCGCCGGCCTCTCCGAGCCCGTGCCGGCGTCCCTGAGCCCCTTGCGGGTCAGGGACGGAGCGGGGCCAGCCTGAGGCAGCGCCGTGGGGTGAGGGCCGCGTCCACGGTCATGTCGTGGGACTCCGCGGGGACCGGCTCGACCGCGGCGTCGAGCACCTCCGTGTCGTGGACGAGGGCGAGGACCGGGACGGTTCGGCCGACCAGGCGCAGGGCACGGTCGTAGTACCCCGCGCCCTGGCCGAGCCGGTTGCCGAGGGTGTCGACCGCGAGCGCCGGTACGACGATGATCTGCGCCTGGCGTATCCCCTCGGGGCCCAGCGGCTCCGTCGTCGGTTCCGCGCCGCCGGGACCGGCGGACGGTCTGAGGTCGCCGTCGTCCTCCGCCCAGTCGAGCGATCCGTCGCCGAGAACGACGGGGAGGAGGACGCGACGGCCCGAGGCGCGCAACGCCCGCCGGAGTGGCCCGGTCCCCGGCTCGGTCGGGAGGGAGGCGTAGAGGGCCAGGCAGCGCGCCGCGCCGATTTCGGGTAGTTCCAGGGCGACCGGCACCAGCGACGTCGCGTCGTCCTCGCGGTGGCGCGGCGTCCGGGCCCGGCGTTCGGCGCGGATCCGGCGGCGCATCGTCTGCTTGGCCTCGTCCAGAAACTCCCCCCAACGGTTCGATTGCCGCCGTTTACGCAACTCTTCGTGCCGATTGGCTTACTCCGCGCTCATATCGTGCCACGATCGGGGTTGCCGTCAGTAACGACGGCATTACAGCCGGGGAGGCTTGGGTGTCGTTACGTGCGCGCCTTGCGCTGGTACTGGCCGGCACCATGGTCGGGCCTCTGCTGGCGGCGGGACTGATCGTCGGTGTCATGGTTCCCCGTGCCACCGACCGGGCGGCGGACTCCGACCTGCGTCAGGCCGTGTCCGCCACGACGACCGTACTCGGTGAGCGGTGCCTCGGGCTGGCCGATCTCGCCACCGCGGCCGCGGCCCGGCTCGCCTCCGCCGGGCCGGCGTCCAGGACCGACGCCGCGACGGCGTCCGCCCTGGTCGGGCCCCTCGTCGCGGCCCGGCCCGGAGCGACGGTGATGCTGGTCACCACCGACCAGACGATCGCCGCCGCGGGACCCCTCGCCTCCGGATGGGATCCCCGGACGGCGGCGGGCGCGTCGTGCTCACGGCGTTCGGCGGTCGCGACGGAACTCGTGGAGTGGGCCGAGCTCCCCGTCGTCACCGGTGTCCCTCCCGCGCGGGTGGTCGCCGTCCAGCCCGTGGACGGCGCGGTGCTGGACGCGCTCCGCCGGTCGCTCGACCTCGGGGACGTCCAGCTGGTTCTCCTTGCGGAGCCGGACCGCGGACAGCCGGGCGGGCCGGCGTCCGAGCGTCCGGTCGCCCGGACGCAGGCCTCCCGTGACGGCGTCGCCGGGATGCGCCGGGCCCTGGCCCGCGCGTCGGCGGGCACCGTCACCGGCGAGGTGGACGGGTGGAGGTTCCGGCTGAGCAGGGCGCCCGGAGTCCCGTTCGGGCTCGTCGCCCTGACCCCGGCCGCGGGCGACGGGCTGCAGCGGACGCTGCTCGCCGTCGTCGTCCTCGCGGCGGCGGCCCTGATCGGGACTCTCACCGTGATCACGAACCGCCTGACCCGGCCGCTCGCCCAGCTGACGGGGGTGGCCCGGCGGCTCGGAGGAGGCGATCTGACGGCCCGGACCGGGATCCGTGGCACGGACGAGGTCGGCTCCCTCGCCGCCGCCTTCGACAAGATGGCCGACGACCTCGAGTCCACCGTCGAGGAGCTGCGGTCGAGTCAGAGCGCCCTCTCGCACACGTTCGCGCGGTTCGGTGAGGCCCTCGGGGCGACGCACGATCTGGAGAGCCTCCTGCGCACCGTCGTCCAGGCCGTGATGCGCGGCAGTGAGGCGGTGGTCGGGACGGCGTACCTCGGCGATGCCAAGAGCCTCGACCTGCGGTTCGTCGAGCCGGAGGACGCGCCGTCCGGGCACCTGGCCTCCTCGGCCGAGGCGATGGCCGGGCTCGCGGACCTGGCGGACGACGCCGCGAGGTCGGAGGAACTCGTCGTCACCGACCTCGTCGACGCCGCGGGCCCCGCCCTCGCGGTCCCGCTGCGCCGGGAGGAGCGGGTGATCGGTGTGCTCGCCGTCGCCCGGGACACCGGCGAGGCCCCGTTCGACGCGCTGGCCCTGGACGCCGTCACCGCTCTCGCCGCGCACGCCGGCACGGCGGTGGCCAACGTCCGGGTCCACGAGGAGACGAGCCGCCAGTCCGTCACCGACTCGCTGACCGGGGCGGGCAACTACCGCCACCTGAAGTCCACCCTCGCCAAGGAGGTCGAGCGCGCCACCCGGTTCAGCCGCCCGCTCTCGCTGCTGATGCTCGACCTCGACCACTTCAAGCAGGTGAACGACACCGCGGGGCACGCCTTCGGGGACGCCGTCCTGCGCGAGTTCGCCCGCCGGCTCTTCGGATGCCTGCGGGAGGTGGACGTCGTCGCGCGGTACGGGGGTGAGGAGTTCGTCGTCGTCCTGCCGGAGACCGCGGCCGAGGGCGCGTGCGCCGTGGCGGCGAGGATCGTGGAGGCGGTGCGGCACGAGCCCTTCCGGGCGGGCAGCAAGTCCCGGACGGTGACGGTCTCCGTGGGGGTCTCGTCGTTCCCGGACCACGGTCGCAACTCCTCGGAACTGATGCGTGCCGCCGACGCGGCCCTCTACACGGCCAAGCGGGACGGCCGAGATCGCTGGGTGTTGGCAGGGGCTTCCGGCGGCAAGGGAGTGGCTGTCGCCCAGACGGGGTAGCGTTCCGTCCGTAGGCGATCGACGACGCTGGGAGCCGGACATGGCTGAGCTGTTGGAGTCACCGACGAACCCCGCGGGCCTCGGGCCCGTGGTGACGAAGGCGGTGATTCCGGCGGCGGGGCTGGGCACCCGTTTCCTGCCCGCGACCAAGGCGACGCCCAAGGAGATGCTCCCGGTCGTCGACAAGCCCGCCATCCAGTACGTGGTCGAGGAGGCGGTGGCCGCCGGGCTCGCGGACATCCTCATGATCACAGGGCGGAACAAGCGCCCGCTGGAGGACCACTTCGACCGTGCCTGGGAGATCGAGGAGGCCCTCCAGGCCAAGGGCGACATGTACCGCCTCGGCCGGGTGCAGAAGTCGAACATCATCGCGGACGTCCACTACGTCCGCCAGGGTGATCCGCACGGCCTCGGCCACGCCGTCCTGCGCGCCGCCAACCACGTCGGCGACGCACCCTTCGCCGTCCTTCTCGGCGACGACCTCATCGACGAGCGAGACGTCCTCCTCGGCCGCATGATCAATATTCAGCGCCGGACACGGGCCAATGTCGTCGCGCTGATGGAGGTCCCCCACGAGCAGGTGAGCCAGTACGGCTGCGCGGCGGTCGAGGCGACCGCGGAGACGGACGTCGTCCGCATCACCGGCATGGTCGAGAAGCCCGATCCCGCCGACGCGCCGAGCAACCTCGCCGTCATCGGCCGGTACGTCCTGCACCCCCGGGTCTTCGACGTCCTGCGCACCACGCCCCCCGGGCGCGGCGGTGAGATCCAGCTGACCGACGCCCTGCAGGAGCTCGCCCGCTCCGACGGCGAGGGCGGCGGCGTGTACGGCGTCGTCTTCCGGGGCCGCCGCTACGACACCGGCGACCGTCTCGCCTACCTCAAGGCGGTGATCCAGCTCGCGTGCGAGCGCAAGGACCTCGGCCCGGACCTGCGGACGTGGCTCCGCCGGTACGTCGCCGAGCTCAGCCCCGAGACCGTGGAGACGCTCGACCCCGCCGAGCCGGACGCCGAGGCTCTCACCGGCAGCGCCGACACGCGGTGAGCGGCTCGTGGTGAGCGGCTCGGTCGTCCAGGTGGCCCTGGTCGCCCGGGCCTCCTGGGTCGCCCGGCGGGCCGGTCGATGAGGACGGTCGACGAGCATCTCGCCGACTGCTTGTCGGTGGTCTCCCCCCTGCCCTCGGTCGAGCTCCGCCTGCTCGACGCGCTTCACCGCGTGCTGGCCGAGGACGTCGTCTCCTCCGTCGAGTTGCCCGGGTTCGGCAACTCGTCGATGGACGGGTACGCCGTCCGTCTCTCCGACGTCGCCTCCGCCGCCCCGGGCCACCCGGTCACCCTGCCCGTCGCCGGGGACGTCACCGCCGGGCCCACGGAACGGACCTCGCTCTCCCCGGGCACCGTCACCCGGATCATGACGGGCGCGCCCGTCCCCACCGGGGCGGACGCCGTCGTCCCGGTCGAGTGGACCGACGGCGGGGCGACGACGGTCCGCATCACGCGGGCCCCGGCGGCGGGGCAGTTCGTCCGGCGTGCCGGTGAGGACGTGCGTACCGGTGCGACCGTGCTGGCGGCCGGCACCCGTCTCGCCCCCCGGCACGTCGCGTTGCTGGCGGCGGTGGGACGGGCGACCGTGCGCGTCCACCCCGCGCCGCGGGTCGTCGTCCTGTCGACAGGCGACGAGCTGGTCCCGCCGGGGGACGACCTGCCCTTCGGCGGTGTCCACGACGCCAACGGCTATGGGCTCGTCGCCGCGGCCCGGGACCTCGGCGCGGTCGCCCGCCACGGAGGCATCGTGCCGGACGACCCGCAGGCCCTCCTGCGCGCCCTGTGGTCCGTCCTCGGCGACGCCGACCTGGTCGTGACGAGCGGCGGGGTGAGCGCGGGCACCCGCGACACGGTCAAGGCTGTGCTGGCGGGGCTCGGTACGGTGCGGTTCGAGAAGGTCGCCGTGCAACCCGGGATGCCCCAGGGCGTCGGGGTCCTCGGCCCGGCGCGGACCCCGGTCCTCACCCTGCCCGGTAACCCGGTGAGTTCGCTGGTGTCGTTCGAGATCTTCGTGCGGCCGGTGCTGCGTACCCTCGCCGGAGAGCCCGCCGTCGCGCCCCCGGCCGTGACGGCGGTCGCGGGGGCGTCCTGGTCGTCGCCGCCCGGGAAGCGGCAGTTCACCCGCGCGGTCCTCACCGAGCGGCCCGGGGACCTCCCCGTCGTCACCCCGGTCGGTGGGCAGGGTGCCCACCTCGTGGCCGCCCTCGCGGGGGCCACCTGCCTTGCCGTCGTCCCCGAGGAGGTCACCGACGTGCGACCCGGACACGAACTCGCCTGCCTCCTCCTCGATCGGGGCGACCGGTGAACGGCCGCGACGACGGACACATGCCCGAGGGACACATGCCCGAGGGACACGTGTCCGGGGGACGTGGTCTCACCCATGTCGACGCGCGGGGACAGGCCCGGATGGTCGACGTCTCCGGCAAGGCGGTGACGGTGCGCGAGGCCTCCGCCGCGGGGCGCGTGCTCTGCTCACCCGAGGTCGTCCGGCTGTTGCGGGGCGAGGGGGTCCCGAAGGGCGACGCGCTCGCCGTGGCCCGGATCGCCGGGCTCCAGGCGGCCAAACGCACTCCCGACCTCGTGCCGCTCGCCCATCCGGTCGCTGTCCACGGGGTGGCCGTCGAGCTCACCGTCACCGGCGAGGGCGTCGAGATCCGCGCGACGGTCCGGACGGCGGACCGTACGGGAGTCGAGATGGAGGCCTTGACCTGTGTGACCGTCGCGGCGCTCACCCTTGTCGACATGGTCAAGGCCGTGGACCGGACGACGACGATCACCGACGTCCGCGTCACGGCCAAGACCGGCGGCAGATCCGGCGACCTGCGCCGTGAGTGAGATCCCGCCGGGCCGTGCCCTCGTCGTCACCGCCTCGGACCGGGCCGCGGCCGGGGTGTACGAGGACCGGGGCGGGCCGATCCTCGCGGACGGCCTGCGGCGGCTGGGTCTCGCGGTCGACGGACCGCTCGTCGTCGCCGACGGCGCCCCGGTCGGGGAGGCCCTCCGGGGAGCGATCACCGCCGGGTACGACGTCGTCCTGACGACGGGTGGCACCGGTCTCGCGCCCACCGACCGGACTCCTGAGGTGACGCGGGCCGTCCTCGACACGGACGTCCCCGGGATCCCCGAGGCCATCCGCGCGCACGGGGTGGCGCGGGGTGTGCCGTCGGCGATGCTGTCGCGAGGGCTCGCGGGCCTGGCCGGCCGTACGCTGATCGTCAATCTTCCGGGGTCGTCGGGCGGTTGCCGCGACGGTCTCGCCGTCCTCGCGGCGGTGCTGCCCCACGCCGTCGAGCAGATCCGCGGCGGCGACCATCCCCTCGCCTGACGCCCTGCGGGATTCTCGGCGCCGGATGACGCCCGGAGTCCACGCCGGGGCTGGCAAGTATTGACCCAATACACTACTGGGGGTAATTGTCGAAATACGGTGCGCTAGTAGTGAAGGGTCCCGTATCGTCGGATTCCCACCAGAGTCACATATTTGTGACTCTGAGTACTCGGTAGGACGGGGAGGCTGACGATGGCGCTCACCGTGGCGGCAGCGCCGAACGGGCTCGAACGGATGGTCGCGCCCGACGAGTTGTTCTTCTCGACGACGGATCGGCGCGGAGTCATCCGCTCGGGGAACTCGGTCTTCGTGAGGATCTCCCAGTTCTCCGTGGACGAGCTGACCGGAGCGCCGCACAACGTCGTCCGGCATCCCGACATGCCGCGCGGCGCCTACCGGCTGATGTGGGACCGGTTGCTCGACGGACGGCCGGTGGGCGCCTACATCCAGAACCTGTCGAAAGACGGAAGCCACTACTGGGTGTTCGCCACAGTCACGCCGCTGAACGAGGGGTTCCTGTCGGTCCGCATGGCTCCGTGCGCCCGCCTCTTCGAGGAGATCCGGAACCTGTACGCGGCGGTACGGACGGTCGAGAACGAGCGGGCCGAGAACGAACGGCTCGACCGCCACGCCGTCGCCGAGATCGGCGCCACGATGATCGACGACCACCTTCGCTCGCTGGGCTTCGCGACGTACGACGACTTCATCCTCGACGCGCTCCCGGCCGAGGTCGCCGCGAGGGCACGTCTGGCGACCACCTCGTACGCCCGGACCTGGGTCCGTGGACCCCTCGCCGAGATCATGGCCGGTGTCACGGCTCTCGACGACCTGCTGGCCACCCAGGTCGAGCGTCTGGAGGGGTACCGCATGCTGTGCGACGACCTCCTCGGCGCCGCGTTCCGGGTACTGGAGATGAGCAAACGCCTGGATCGAGCGGTCACCGCGACGAGGGTCGCCTCCGAGACGGTCGCCGAGTCGGCGCCGGTCCTGCTGAATGTCGCGGCCGTCATGGCCCAGCCGATGGGCGCCGCGGTCGGAGCCCTGGAGGAACTCGCCCCCCGGCTGCGTCGTCTGCGGACCGACCTTACTGATCTCCGGTTCCGGGTCGCCCTCGTCAGCCTGCACAACGACATGGTCGCGGCGTTCGCGGCTGAGGTCGCGGACGGCGTCGCCCCGGCACGCTCCCTCCAGGAGGTCCCGAAGCTGTGTGACGTGCTCAACGACGGCGTCATCGACCTCGGGGCGACGGCCGCCCAGGTGAACCGGGATCTGCTCGCGGTCGCGGATCTCGTTCTCGCGGCCGGGGAGCTGTTCGACGACTTCCGCCGCTTTCTGGGGCAGTGGCGGCTCCTCGTGATGCGTCATCGGGCGGGGGATTCCATGACGGCTCTGCTCCGGCCGATCGACGAAGAGATCTCTGTCGGGCACGCGGGCATCGAACTGCTCCGCACCCTCGGCCTGGAGTGCCGGGGCAACGCCGTCCCCGTCGAACCGGTCGTTCTGGAGACCCAGGTGACCCGTATCCGGATGGCCTCCGTCGCCGCCTGGTGACCTCCCCCGCGTCCTCGCGTCATACCCCCCGTCGGGGTGGTCCGGGGTGACAGACTGCCGCCGTGCACGACGTCGGAGCAGTGGTCGAAGCAGCGGCGGTTCGCGGGCCGCGCGGGCGGACGCCGTCCGCCGGGTCGCCGTCCGCCGGGTCGCCGTCCGGATCGTGGGGAGCGGCGTGAGCGAGAACTGGGGATGGGGTACGAGGTACTGGCCGGTGACCCTGGTCGAGGGGCCGATCGTCCTGCGTCCGCTGCGCCGCCGGGATTCCAGGGCTTGGCGTGCGGCCCGCGCGGCGAACGCCGAATGGCTCGCCCCGTGGGAGGCCACGCACCCCGACACCTCGGCGCTCGCCCCGACCTACGGACAGATGATCCGGTCCTTCACCCGGGAGGCCAGAGCGGGCCGGATGCTGCCCTTCGCCCTCGACGTCGACGGTGAGCTCGTGGGCCAGGTGACCGTCACGGGTATGACGTGGGGCTCGTTGCGCTCGGGGCAGATCGGCTACTGGATCGACCGGCGCGTCGCGGGCCGGGGGATCATGCCCACCGCGGTGGCGATGACGGTGGACCACGCCTTCCTGACGCTGGGGCTGCACCGCATGGAGGTGAACATCCGTCCCGAGAACCAGGCGAGCCTCCGCGTCGTCCACAAACTCGGATTCCGGCCGGAAGGACTACGTCGTGCGTACTTGCACATCGATGGTGCCTGGCGAGATCATGCGACCTTCGCCGTCACCGCGGATGAGATCCGGGGGGGCATGCTGCCCCGATGGCTACGTTTCGCTGCTGACCTTGACACAGAGCGATCCTCGGTCACGTTCGCGACGGGTCGGGACTCCTCCGCGACACACCGTTGATGATGCGTGTGGCGGCTCCACCGTGCGCCTACGGTGAGAAACCGTGCAGCCCAGTTCCCTCGTCTTCGTGGCGATCCTCGTAGGGTGGGCTGCCTATCTTTTGCCGCAGTGGGTACGGCGTCGCGATACCGACACCGGGTTTCACGCCGATGACCATGATTCTGCCGGACTTCGGGTGTTGGACCGCCGCCCGCGGGTCGCGCCGGGACGATCCTCCGTTCCTCTTCTTCCAGATCATGGCACGGTTGATGATGGTCACGCTCCGTTGATAGAAAACCGCAACCGAACGACGGAGAGTATTCCCCGCCGTCCTACCGGGGCGTCTCGTGCCACTGGTCCGGCTCAGTCCGGAAATGCCGCACGTGCTGCCGCGCGCCGACGGGCGAGGGTTCTCACCCTCCTCCTGGCGACCAATGCCCTCACCTGGGCTGTCTCTGGGTTTATGCCGTTTCTGCGGCCTGTATCCATATTTGTTCTGGTTCTTCTGGTTCTCGATCTGGTCGCCCTGGTGGTGAGCGGTCGCCGGCGAGCGGTGAAACGAGCCGCCGCCGAACGCGAACGGAACCGTCGCGAGACGGAACGGCGCCGGGCCCTCGCGCGACGCCGTTCCGAGGCTGAGGCCTCGGCGTCGTCCGCCGTCCCCGTCGCGGACCACTCGGCGCCGCCGGCCGAGGAGCCCGCCCTCCTCCCGGAGGAACCGGTCGTGGAGCCTCCGGCCGAGCGGGTGGCCCGCGAACTGGCCGAGGGAGGGACTCCCTGGCTGCCGGTCCCGGTTCCGCCGCCGACCTACACCCTCAAGCCCGCGGCGCCCCGGCCGGAACCCGCGCCCCTCGCCCTGCCGCCCGCCTCCGAGACCCAGGCACCGTCGTCCGCCGGGGAGGAGCAGGCCCTGTCGGAGGGCGAGGGCCGCCCCGCCGCCTCGGGGGAGACCGACCGCACCTTCGCCGACGACCTCGACCTCGACGCCGTTCTCGCCCGTCGACGGGCCGTCAACGGCTGAGACGAGCCGATCCGATTCGTAACGCGAGTCGTCACGATGCTAGGCTTTCGCAAGCCTTGGGGCTGTGGCGCAGTCCGGTAGCGCACCTCGTTCGCATCGAGGGGGCCAGGGGTTCAAATCCCCTCAGCTCCACTGGGGTATCGCTGGTGAGGGGCACGAGACCAGGTCTCGTGCCCCTCACTCGTCCCTCGGCGCCTGATCGAGTCGGAGGAAGCCGTCATCGTCCGGCCGGGTTCTGGAGGACCAGATGACGGAAAAACCGCGGGCGCACGCCTTCCAATCATCCTCTGTGAATACGCGGCGACGCTACGTCACAACTTCTGTGGTGTGCTGACTGTAACTCTTTGGGGCAAGGCTGTGGAAATGACGGAGAACCGGCGTTGACGGCCTTGGGGCAGTTATTCTCAGGGAGCGCGCGCAGAGTGACCGCCGAGAGCAGGGGGGCTGGCGGGTGTCGGGTGCGCGGTGGCCCCCTCGAGGTCCTTCGTACGTCGAGTACCTCGAGGCACGATATGTCCACCGTGGGCCTGTGTCATCACAAGACGGAGGAGTCGCACTTGAACCAGGTTCCCGCCGCTGCACCGCGTCTCTCTGTCGTCATTGCGTGTCGTGACGCTCAGGACGTCCTCGGTATTCAGCTGGCTGCCCTGGCCAGGCAGGAGTGTCCTGTCCCGTGGGAGGTGCTGATCTGCGACAACGGGTCGACCGACGGCACCGTCGCGTTGGCGCAAAGCTGGGCAGACCGGTTGCCTCTGCGTATTGTCGACGCCTCCGGGATCGCTGGCGCGGGCCCTGCCCGGAACGCCGGGGTCAAGGAGTCGCGAGGCGAATGGATCGGCTTCTGCGACGCGGATGACGAGGTCGGGGAAGGCTGGCTCCAGGCCTTGTGCGCCGCCCTCACCGATCATCAGTTCGTCGCCGGGTGCTTCGAGGGCACCCGGCTGAATTCCCCGCGCACTCTCCGGTCTCGGACCCTGGACCAGCAGGACGCACTCCAGTTCTCCTCACCCCAGGTCGGTCTGCCTCACGCCGGCGCCGGGAATCTTGGTATTCATCGCGCCGTGTTCGAGGCCGTTGAGGGATTTGATCCCAAAGTGCGTTACTTGCAGGACACCGACCTCTGCTGGCGTGTCCAGCTCGCCGGGCACCGGCTGGTCTTCGTTCCCGATCTGGTGGTCCACGTCCGGCTGCGCTCCACTCTGCGGGGCATGTACCGGCAGGGACGCAACTACGGGGCCTCGCAGGCGTCGCTCGAACGCCGCTACACCGGTGCGGCCGAGAAGCTCCGGGCGAGCATGCTGACGTCGGTGAGCTCCACCGACACCGTGGACGAGCCGGTTCCCGCTCCGGTGGGCGTTCCCGGGCGTCCGGAGGCCACGACGCCGGTGAGTCATCTCCCCGCGACCGGGCCCGCGACCGGGCCCGCGACCCGGCCCGCGACCCGGCCCGTGAACGACACCCAGGGGCTCGGTCGCCTGAAGGCCGCGGGCCAGGGGGTGCGCAGCGCCATCCAGCTCGCGAAGTTCTTCGTCGAGAACAAGTCGAGCTCCGGCGCCCAGGCCTGGCAGATCGGCTGGCACATGGGTCACCGGTCCTGACGGGTCCACGCTCCCCGGACGGGGAGCGTGATCGGCCGGGGTCGTGATCGATCACCGCTGTGGCTGGTCAGGTCCGGTGCCTCGGACCGGGCATCGACGTCCTTGAGTTCCTTGCGCCCGGGGGAGAAGGGATGCGAGCGCCCGCGGGAGGTACGGCGGGCCTGTCAGGGATCGTGGTCGGCCTGGTCTCGGGTGAGAGAAAGGGCTCGTGCGACTGCGCTTCACCGGAGGCTGAATCACCGGAGGCGGACTCGCTCGACGTGTCCCCCGGACCGCCACCGGAACCCGGGCGGACGAGGTGGAGGACGACGTCGAGTTCGTCGCGGAACCATCCCCGCAGGAGCATGAGCGCGAGCGCCGTCCCCAGCGCCCAGGCGACCAGGGTCAGGACCATCGTGAGAATGATCGAGCCGGTCGGCCTGACCGCGAGGGCGACCACCTGCGCCGTCCCGTAGGACACGGCGGCGATGGGCAGGTGCTTGACGTACATGCGCAGGACGTCGCGCATCAGTCCGGGTGCGACCCTCGCCGAGAAGCGCAGCATCACGAAGAAGTGCAGGACGATCGCGACCGAGGCGCCGACGGCGACGCCGTTCACGCCCCACCAGGCGCCGACGGCGCAGCCGCCGAGGACCTCACCGGCGTAGAGCCACTGACGCCACGCGCCTGCGAAAACGGCCCCGGTCGCCCGCGTGAGGGATCCGCTGATCTTGTAGGAGGCCCTGGGGAGCAGGACGACGGCGAACACCTGGAGCGGCACGATGACCGCCAGCCACTGGTCGCCGAGCAGGAGCCGGATCACCTCGGGCGCCAGGACGGCCAGGGCCGCACTGGTCGGGACGGTCGCCAGGGCGATCAGGGACGCCGCCCGGACGTAGGCGCCACGCAGCCGCTCGCCGTCGTCCCGGACCTTCGCCATGGCGGGGAAGAGGGCCTTGTCCACGGCACTGCCGATGATGTTGGCAGGCTGCGACAGCAGCTGGTAGGCCCGGCCGTAGATGCCGAGCGACCAGGTGCCGAGCGTGTTGGTCACGACGAGGTTGTCGGCGTTGAGCGCGAACCAGTTGCCCACCTGGGACAGCGAGTAGCCCGAGCCGAAACCGAGCAGAGGCCGGACGGCACGCCACATGGCGGCGGGCGACTCCAGCCGCATCGGCGGCCTCGCCAGGAGGTGGTAGCCGGTCGCCGTCACGATCGCGCCCGCGATCTGTCCCCAGATGACGGAGATGGCGCCGTACCCGAGGGCGGCCAGGGTGATGCTCGTCCCGATGGTCGCCGGTCCGAAGGCGAGGAAGTCCACGAGGGCCATCGCGCGGAACCTCAGGTCACGTTGGAGAAGACCCATCGGGACCGCGGAGAGGCTCACCAGGACCAGCGCGACGGTCAGGAGGCGCAGGAGGATCGAGTCGGCGGGCAGGCCGACCACCAGGTTCACGTAGGGCGTGAACACCGCCAGCAGGACGGCGAGCAGCACCGAGAACACCAGGGAGCAGTAGAAGGCGGCCGCGACCTCCCTGTCGTCGAGTGTCCGCCGCTGGACGAGCGCCGGGCCCACGCCGATCTGGCTCACCAGCTGGCTGAACCCGACGACGAGCATGGCCGCGGTGGCCATGCCGGACTCGTTCGGTGTCAGCAGGCGCGACAGGACGACCATCGACACGACCTGGAGCAGTGCCTGCCCGACGGTGCCTGTGAACGCCCAGGCGAATCCCCGGACGGTTTGCGCCGTCAGCGATGGGCCGGAACCGCTCCGGCCGCCCTCGGGGGCTTCCGGAGCGGTTCCGGCCTCGGCGGTGCCTTCGTCGTTCACCGACCGCGAAGCGCCCGGTTCCGGACCAGTACCACGAGCTTCTTGGCACGGCGCGCCCACTTGGACCGTGCCAGGAGGCCACGGGCCTTGAAGGGGGGCCGGGTGACGGCGAAGTAGGCGTACCAGAGCGCGTGGGTCACCGTGCGCCGGAGGTCGTCGCCCGGCCGTTCACGACGCAACAGCGCGCGGTACGACAGCCCGGAGACCGCCGGGTGGAAGACCTGGTTGCCCACGGTCTCCGTCAGCGGCACCTCCAGCGGTTCGTCGTAACGATCCTTGAACCGCGCCGGGACCCCGCGGAAGGTGTAGCAGGCGGACAGGGCCGGGACCGGTCCCTCATACTTCTGAAGGAACTCAAGGTCGATCACCTTCAGCCCGGCCGACGGGTCCGAGTAGAGGTTCTCGGTCGTGAGGTCGAGGACGAACAGGCCACGCTCGTGGAGGTCGCGGGCGAAACGCGCCAGGGCCCGGGTCACCTCGGGCTTGAGCTGGACCTCGTTGCGGAAGTGGTCCCTGAAGGGGAGAGTCCGCATCACCTGACGCCCGTCGTCCTTGTAGAACGGCGTGACCAGCCAGTTGTCGCCGTGGTCGAGCAGGCCGGGGACCTCGGGCAGGTCGGAGAGCTCCACGCGGGCGAACAGCTCGCGTTCGAAGAAGCGGATGGCCCCCGGCCGGTACACCTTGCACACGCTGTGGCCGTGCACCGGGTGGTCGACCAGGGCGACCCGGGCCCGGCGCGCCGGGGCGTCCGGGGCGAGGAACCGCACCACGGGGAAGGGGAAACGGCACATCTCGACGAGTGTGGCGGCCTTCTCACCGATCTGGGTGACGAGCTGCGGGTCGTCGAGGATGTCCAGGTAGTCGAGCGACTGCCTCGGGTTGTCCGACGAGTGGAGCGGGTTGTACAGCTGTGTGGAGGAGACGTCCCGCAGGAGGCGGTCGCGCGCCTTGGCCTTGGCCTCGGCGATGCGGAGGTTGGTCTCCGTCCCGCCGTCCCCCTTGCCGAGGCGCGGAGCGACGTCGTAGGCGACGACGAAGGTGGTGGGGCACCCTCCGCTCGCCGGCCAGGGTCCCTGCGCCCAGTTCCCGCCGCGGATCCGTCGCGCCGCGACCTCCCGCTGCGTCTCGTCGAGCCGGACGACCTCGAGCACGTCGAAGCCGTGCCGGTTCACCTCGGACTCGACGAGGTCGATCTGCGACTCAGCGGCTTCCCGCACGACGAACACGACGAGCCCGTTCCATCGCGGGTCGATGGACGGACGGTCGGCGAAGAACCGCGAGTGGATCCAGGCGTTGCCCGGACGGAGGCGTTCGAGGGTGTCCAGCGGCGGTTTGAGACCGAGACCGGCCAGGTGACGGTCGAGGTCGTCGAGGGTCGGCTCGATCGGTGTGCCGAGCTGCTCGGCGAGGTCGGCGAGCACCGACTCGTAGTCGTGGTCGGACGCGAGCCGGACGTCGTCCGTGCCCGTCCCCCCGCGCAGCCCCGAGGTGAATCCCTTGTGGTACACGGCGTGGTACGCCAGCGACTGGAAGTGATGCTCCGTGCTGGGGGCGCGGTAGAGGTCCTTCACCCAGACGGCGTCCGCCAGGAGCGCCCGCGCGAACTGCGGTGGGTAGTAGGGGACCCCGCAGAAGTCCGAACCGGGCAGGCCGCTGACCGTGTAGACGTCGAAGGGCTGGCTGTCCCGCCGCATCGGGCGGGCGAGCAGCAACGTGTGGACGAACTCCAGGTGCTCGTCGGCGATGAGGATGTCGACGTCCTCGCCCTCGTCGACGTGGGGCAGAGCGTCGAACCAGCGCAGCACCGAGTACGGGATCTCACGCTGCTTCATGATCTCGAAGAACTGCGGGAGCGTCATGTCGGGTTTCAGGTAGCGGCGCGCCCCCTCGGATCCGAGCAGGACATGCCGTGCACGCCAGCGGCCGCGAGGATCGAACCAGTCACCAGGCCTGACCGGGACCGCTTCGAGCGCCCGATGAAGGCGGTTCCCCTGCTCGCTCGTTCCTTGGCCACCGGTGCCCGGTGCCTCATGCCCCGTTGCCCGGGTGGCACCCACCGTCGTCCCCGCGTCGACCAAGACCGTCACCTCTCCGAACGAACTGATTCACATTCCCCGTGTGCCACGGTAGACGTCACCCGCCGGTCCCCAGTGCGTCTCTCTCAATAATTGGCGAGTTTCACGGCAGGCTACCTGTCGTCACGCGGGCGCTCCGTGCCCCGTCTCCCGGCGCGACCGTGAGGCGTCCCCCAGGGCTCGCTCGAAGCCCTCAGCGGGCGGGGAACCCGCGCGGGCCAGGACCGGGCCAGGACCGGAGCAGGGCGGGAGCAGGGCCGGAGCCAGGCGAGAGGGCCGGTTGAACCGACGAACATCAATGCGTGGATTTAACAACAGTGGGCAGCTCAGGTCGGTATCTTCTGCAACGCCCCGAGGTGTACCTGAGGGGCCGCGCGACCGCGTCCGGGCGGAGCGCGAACCCAACAGTCGTGAGGAAGAGATACAGGACATGGACCGGATGACGGGTCAGACCAGGCCGGACCGGGGTGACCGGTGGCTGCCGAGCCGCCTGCACGCGTTGCGGCCTTCCTCGCGCAAGTCCCCGCTGGGACGCCGGCTGAGCGTCGGGGCGATCGTCGTGTCGCTCGCGCTCGCCGGGGTAGGCACCGCTTCGTTCGCCGAGGCCGCGGCGAAGAAGGCGACGAAGAAGACCACCGCCCAGACCACGGCGGCGAAGAAGGCCGCTGCCGCGAAGAAGGCCGCTGCCGCCAAGAAGGCCGCTGCCGCCAAGAAGGCCGCTGCCGCCAAGAAGGCCGCTGCCGCCAAGAAGGCCGCTGCCGCGAAGAAGGCCGCCGTGGCGAAGGCCGCGGCCGCGAGGCCGGCTGTGCCCACCAAGCCGATCACACTCCAGATCCTGAGCATCAACGACTTCCACGGGTACCTTGAGCCCCCGTCGGGGCAGATCACGACCTCCTCCGGTCTGGTCGATGCGGGTGGTGGCGAGTACCTCGCCACGCAGCTGAACGACCTCCGCAACGGGAACCCCTACTCGGTGACCGCTGGGGTGGGGGATTTCACCGGAGGCAGCTCCGCTCTGTCCGCCAAGTACCTGGACGAGCCGAGCATCGAGGCGGCGAAGGCCCTCAAGGTCGAGGTCTCGAGTGTCGGTAACCACGAGTTCGACGCGGGGCTGTCGGAGCTCCTGCGCATGCAGTACGGCGGCTGCAACCCGAGCAAGGGGTGCTTCGGCGGCAGTACCTTCTCCGGTGCGTCCTTCCCGTACCTCGCCGGGAACGTCCTCTACAAGTCCGGCGTCACCCCGAAGCCTCCGGCCGGCGCCAAGACCTACGGCAGCTGGTACAGCGCACGCACCGGCCGCACCGTCTTCCCCTCGACGTGGGTCAAGACGGTCGGCGGTTACAAGGTCGGCTTCGTCGGTCTCACGCTGAAGGACAGCGGGGCCCACGTCAAGAACTCGGACGGGATCAAGGACATCACGTTCGTCGATGAGGTCTCCACCTCGAAGCTGGCCGTCGCGGATCTGCGCGCCAGCGGCGTCAAGACCATCATCGGCCTGATCCACGAGGGCGGCACCACCCCAACCCCCGACTACGACTTCACCTGCCAGGACGGGAAGGTCCTGTCCGGCAGGATCGCCGAGCTCGCCAAGGAGCTTGACCCCGGCATCGACGTTATCCTCTCGGGGCACAGCCACCAGGCGTTCAGCTGCAGCATCCCCGACCCATCGGGCCAGCCTCGCATCGTCAGCGCGGGCTCTGCCTTCGGGCGTCTCATCACCGAGACGACGATGACCCTCGACCCGAAGACCCAGGACGTCGTCCGGTCCTCGGTGAAGAGCAAGAACCACATCGTCACGCGGGACGGCTCGAAGGACGCCGCCATGACGGCTGTCCTCAAGAAGTGGCAGAACCTCGGCTGACCTGACTCAAGGCACCGAGAACTCAAGCCAACGGAAAGGGCCCGGCCCCCCTCGGGGGTCCGGGCCCTTTCCGTTCGTGAGGGTGGTTCGGGCGCCGATGCGTCAGAGGGTTTCGACGCTGGGACCGCGCTGGAGCACGTTGCGGCAGTCGAGCACGTAGCGGGCGTTGGCCGTGACCATGTCCATGTCGAAGGTCTCGTGGTCGGTCAGGAGCACCACGGCGTCCGCGGCGGCGAGCTCCTCGGTGGTCAGGTCGACCCGGCGGACCCTGCGGTCCACGTGGGCCTCGACCACATGCGGGTCAACGGCGTGGACGTCGGCCCCCAACGCCAGCAGCAGCTCGGCGACACGGCGGGACGGCGACTCGCGGGCGTCACCGGTGTTCCGCTTGTAGGCCAGGCCCAGCAGCAGGATCCGGGAACCACGGACGGCGCGGCTGGACTCGTTCAGGGCTTCGATCACCCGACGGATGACGTAGTCGGGCATGTGGTCGTTGATGTCGTTCGCGAGCTCGACGAACCGGAAGTTGCGGCCGGTGGAGCGCTTCACCCGCCACGACAGGTAGGAGGGGTCGATCGGCAGGCAGTGACCGCCCACGCCGGGGCCCGGCGTGAAACGCATGAAGCCGTAGGGCTTGCTGCTCGCGGCGTCGATCGCCTCCCAGACGTCGATGCCGAGTTCGCGGGCGAACATCGCGAGCTCGTTGACGAGAGCGATGTTCACATGCCGGAAGGTGTTCTCCAGCAGCTTCGCGAGCTCGGCGACCTGGGTCGAGGCGACCGGCACGGTCGTGGTCACCAGCGTGTCGTAGAAGGCCTGGACCGCGGCGAGCGATGCCGGGCTGACCCCGGACACCACCTTGGGCGTGTTCTCGAACTGCCACACCGCGTTGCCGGGGTCGATGCGCTCCGGGCTGTACCCCAGGTGGAAGTCCTCCCCGGCCACGAGGCCGGATCCTTCCTGGAGGAGTTCCGCGACGAGTTCCTCGGTCGTTCCCGGATAGGTGGTCGACTCCAGGACGACCGTCGACCCGGGACGCGTGAACCGGCTGAGAACCCGGGCCGCCTCCTCGATGTAGGTGAGGTCCGGCAGGCCCTCCCGCAGCGGCGTCGGAACCGTGATGACGCTGACGTCAAACCCGGCGCACTGCCGCGGATCGGCGGTCGCGTGGTAGCGGCCTGTCGCGAGGGCTGCCGCCAGTCGCTCCGACGTGACGTCCTCGACGAAGGACTCGCCTGCCGTCAGCCGCTTGACCCGCTCGGTGTCGACGTCGAACCCGATGACCGTGTGCCCGACCTCGACCGCTCGAACCGCGAGCGGGAGGCCGACGTAGCCCTGGCCGACGACGACAATCTGCTGTTCGGTGTTTGTCCCCCGTGTCACGCCCACACGTTAACGTGACGGATGCCGGTGTCGAAGGATTTTCGACGCACCCGGGTGTGAGCTGGACCGCCCTCGGCAACCTTCTTGTTCCCAGGGACGACGGTACGGGTGAAGCGACGGATCAGGTGTGCTGCCGGCGTCCTGGCCGGGAGTGCCTGCCGGGCGAGGAGGTCCCAGTGAAGACGACATCCGGCCGGTTGCGAGGGCGAGCAGTGGTGATCGGAGCCATTGTCTGCTTGGCCTCGGCGACGGGGCTGACGGCGACGGCGGTCTCGGCGTCCGGGGCCGCGCCCGCGGCGAAGGCCGCGCCCTCGCCGTCGTTCCCGGTGACGGGAAACGCAACGTGGTTCACGAACCTCGGCGCCCCCTACGGTGGCTGCGGGCTGCCGCAGTCGGAGCTGGACTCACCGCACTTCGTCGCCCTCAACGTCTACGACACGCCGCGGGACTACACGATGTACACGCGGCCTCTGACCGGCGCCAACGCCGACAAGATCGGGATGTGGGACAACGGCCACAACTGCGGGCGCTGGGTTGAGGTGACGGTCAGTGACTACTGCACCGGTACCAACGACGGTGCGGTGAACTCGGCCTTCTGCCGCAACGGCTCGTGGGTGAAAGACGAGTACAACGGCGCGAAGCTGAACATGATCATTGCCGACAGTTGTGGGGACCCGAACGGCTGGTGCCGTGACGATCCGTATCACGTCGACCTGGCGCAGGCGTCCCTGAACCAGTTCGAGTTGAACGGCGAGCCGGTGGGGGACATGGATCCCGCCCACTGGAACAACCGCCACGTCAGCTGGAAGTTCATCCCGGCTCCCGGGTACACCGGTGACATCCGGATCGGTTTCCTCCAGGGGGCTCAGACCTGGTGGGCCGCGATGGCGGTGTCCCGTGTCCCCAACGGCCTGCACAACGTCCAGTACTACGCGGGCGGCAGCTGGCACGACGCGAAGATGAACGGTGACATGGGGCAGTCGTACATCATCGAGCCGCTGGAGCAGGCGGGCAAGGACTTCCGGATCCGGGCGACCGACGTGGACGACAAGTACATCGCCGGGGGGCGGGAGTACAGCTTCTCGTTGCCGGCCTCCTGCTCCAACCAGTGTTCGCAGGCGTACACGGAGGTGCCGTACACGACCTCCGGTGGCGAGGTGACGCCCACGGTGACGCCGACTGACACGCCCACGGTGACCCCCACGGTGACGCCGACCGTCACGCCGACCGTCACGCCCACGGTGACGCCGACCGTCACGCCGACGAGCGGCAAACAGTGCACCGCCGCTCTGCGCGTCACCCAGTCGTGGTCCGGTGGGTACCAGGGTGAGGTCAGCGTCAAGGCCGGTCCGTCCGCGATCAGCACCTGGACGGTCGCCCTGCCGAACGGGCAGAAGGTCAAGCAGGTGTGGAACGGTGAGCTGACGTCGTCCGGCAGCTCGGCGTCGGTGAAGAACCTCGCCTGGAACGGCAAGCTCGCCGCGAGCGCGGCGACGACCTTCGGTTTCACCGCGGACGGCGCGGCCCCCGACCCGGCTCCCCAGCTGACCTGCACCGCCAGCTGACCTGCACCGCCAGCTGACCTTCACCGGGTGTCGCTCGGCTCGGTGTCCGTCCCGTTCCACGGACGGGACGGACACCGTCAGGCCGTCATCACGATGACCTCTTTCCCCTTCGGTTTCAGGAAAGATCAGTGCCACGATCGCCCGGGTACCCTGGCGCCGTGCCGGTACGCCTGGCGGATGTCGCGGCTTCGGCTCTTCCCGCTTCTCCGGCAACGATCAGTCGCTGCCCGCCAGCGCGAAGGGGACGCGCGAGCTGATGCGATGGTGCCGGATAGTGCTGGGTAGCGTGATCTCGTCGCGCTGTGAGCTTGAAGAAGTGGGCTGTGAAGCGGGGTGTGTCGTGGGCGACGGCCCCTGCCCGGTATCGGTCTCCGCTCGGTGTCTACTCGGTGTTGGTGTCCGATCCCCCGCTGGGAGCGCCCTACCTGAATCGGGTACCGGGTATCCGACCTGCTGGTCTGGCCGAGCGTGCTCAACGTGTGCAATGACCGTCGCGATCGCGACAGCGGATGCACACATTGACCGCCCCTGGAGGGAATGGCGGGTTGGATACCCGGTAATCGGTTCAGGTGGGACGCTCCCGGCGGGGGGATGGACGGCGCTCGGCTCGTGGGCCCCTGCTCGGTCCTGTCGGGCGGCTCACGTCGCCGAGCACGACAGAGCCGGGACGCCGGAGGCGCTACCGGTGCCCATCAGGCCGAACGAGGCCGAGGCACCGGCGGCGAGCGCGCCGTTCCAGGCGAGGTTCGAGGCCGTCACCGTGTCGCCGGACGTCGTCAGGGTCGCGTTCCAGGACTGGGCGACGCTCTGGTTCGCCGGGAGCGTCCAGCTCACCGCCCAGCCGGTGACCGCGCTCTTCCCGGCGGTGACTGTCACCGTCGCCTGGAACCCGTCTGACCACTCGTTGACCACCGTGAAGGTGGCGGAGCAGCCCCGGGAGGCCGGGGTGACGGTCGGTGTGGCCGTCGGGGTGCCGCTGGGGGTCGTCGTCGGGGTGACGATTCCGGACTTGGCGGCCATACGCGCGGAGTGCTCCCGGAAGACCGCGAGCTGGGGTGCTCCTTTGAAGGTGTCGAACCCGGCGTTCGAGCCGCTGCCGTCCTTGTACCACCAGAAGGCGCTGCCGTCGCCGCCCGCTGCC
>JAUPKQ010000143.1 GCA_030837345.1 Actinomycetota bacterium
ACCGGACGGTCCGGACGGACTCCCCCGACTTCACGACGTCCACCATCACGTTCACCCCCTGACCGGCGGGCGGCCGGTCCGCGAGCCACCTCCGGCGGCCTGTTCCGACTCTCGCTCTCAGGGGCGGGTGACGCACCCACCGAGGACGGGCCTGTGGACGACGAGGTGAAGGGGAGGGCCTGTGGACGAGCCGAGCTCCGGCGGAGCCCGGAGATTCTCGCCATCGCCTCCGTGAAAGCGTCGGGGAGACCCGAAGGAATCGAAGAACGTCGACCCGCCCTCCGGGCAATCGGGGACCGTCCGCCGACTCCCGCGGGTCGCCGTCCGTCAATCATTGCCCAAGTAATCTCCACTTCGGTGAAGCCTATTCGGGAATTTCTCTCGACGACTGTCTCGAAGAATGTTCAGAATAGGTCAATTGCTGAGACGTGAATCTCGGATCCTGGACTTGAACGAGTCGCCAAGCGCATCCTCGTCAATATCGACGACGGACCAAAGTCTCTAGCCCCAGTCCGAGATCCGCCTCGGCACAGAACGGTTCACTCGTTCGGTGAGCCATTCCGGACGACGCCCTGTTGCACCGGGCGTCACCGCCGACCGTGAGGGCGAGAAGGGGAGAGGCCCGGCCTTCCGGAGGTTCGTCCCTGAATGACACATCCGTCGGTCATCGGCCTGGGGAATGAAATATCACCACACGCTCGTCACCGGATCCTAAGATCGCGGGCACGGCTTCCTTCGGGTGTGACGAGGCCACGCCTCCCGGACACGGCCGTGGTCAGCCCAGGACCAGATCGAGGGCGAACGGCACCACGGTGAGGACGACGAAGGCCGGAAGCAGGCACAGTCCGGTGGGCAGAAGGAGGGACACCCCGAGCCGACGAGCCGCTCGGAGACGTTCGGCCTGACGACGGCCGCGCTCGTCCTCCGCCGCAGCTCGGATCAGTCCAACCGGGCCCGCACCGGTGATGACCGCCAGTTCGAGGGCCGCGGCGAGCGCGGGAAGGCCGCCCTGGCCGTCCGGTCCGGCACGAGCGGTCGTCGACGTTGACGGACCCGGGGGCGCGGATGGACCTTGGGGCGCGCCGGTACCCGAAAGCCCCGCCAGGAGAGTCAGCTCTGCGACGGTGCGGGCGTCGCCCGTGCCGGGTGCGGCGTCCAGGCACTCGGCCACGACGGCGAGTGCCCGCAGAGGTGGCACCCCGGATGCGACGACCTCCGCCACCAGGTCGAGCACCATCGGGACCGGGACGGGGACCGCGACGGGGATGGGCCGGCCCACAGTACGACGGCGTGCCGGGACGGGAGCGACGGAGCCTCTGCGCGGTGCCTGCCGGGGACCGGGAGCCGAGCCACGAGCGACCCGGTGAACCCGGCGGGAGGGCACGGCGGCGGGCAGGGCCAGCAGGACGGCGACGGCGAGGAGGAGGACCGCCACGGCGGGGCTCACGCCGACTTCGCCCGACGGACCAGATGACGGGCCCAGAGTTGGCCGGTCCCCCAGAAGAGGCATCCGGCGACGAGACACAGACGACCGGGTGCCGTGGCCAGGAGGAGGTACCACGGCCGTCCGCCGAGCAGGGTTCCGAGAGCGAGCCCCCCGAGGGGCAGAACGGCGAGGACGAGGGCGGTCGCCTGGGGCCCGGCAAGGGCTCCCCTGATCTCTTCGGCGGCCCGTTCCTCGGCCCGCAGCGCCTGCGCCAGACGCCCGAGGACCTGGGCGAGGCCCGCGCCGGTGCGTTCGCTGACGTCCAGGGCGAGGGCCAGGTGGAACAGGGCGGCCGGGCCACCGGGGAGAAAGCGGAGAACCGCGGTGGTGGGCTGGCTCCGGTGGCGTCCGGCGACGACCGTCCGGGCCAGGTCCCGGACCGATGGTGACGACCCGTACTCCGCCAGGGCGGACCAGATGCGCTCGGGGGGAAGGCCTGCCCGGGCGAGGGCCGCGATCTGGTCGGCCAGCACCGCGACCTCGGGACCGGCGACCGGCCGCCCCGGAGGGACGGACCGGCGCCGGAACCCACGCGGCACGAAGGCGAGCGCCGACGCGGGTGCCGGCGAGATCGTCACCGTGGCGGAGCGATCGCGCCCGCTGGCGCGCACCCGGCCCCGGGCGAGAAAGCGGAGACGCCGTGGACCCACGGGACGGCCGCGACTGCCCGCAGGAGCCGCGAGCACCGCGAGGGCGACCAGGACCGCGCAGACGAAGGGCATCGTCATGGGTCTGCCTCCGGCTGCGGGGGAAAGGCGTCGGCGCGCAGGCCGAGTCTCCGGGCGAGGGCGGGCCATCCCGGACCGCTGCGACCCGGTGCGAAGGGATCGGACTCGTCGGCGACGAGGGCCGGGCGGACGACGAGAGAAGGTTCGGAGCCGCCGGCCTCGAGGTGGCCACCGGGTGAGAACACGCCGATCTCCGTGATCCGGCGCCCGTGTGGGCCGCGTTGGAGACGGACGACCGCGTCGAGCGCGGCCGCTGCCTGCGTGCGCACCGCGGCCGGGGCGAGACCGGCGAGGCTGCCGAGAGCCTCAAGGCGGGCCGGGACCTCGGCCACCGCGTTCGCGTGCAGGGTTCCGCACCCACCGGCGTGCCCGGTGTTGAGGGCCGAGAGGAGTTCCCGGACCTCCGCACCGCGGCACTCACCGACGACGATGCGGTCCGGCCGCATGCGCAACGCCTGCCGGACGAGGTCCTCCAAGGTGACGGCGCCTTCGCCCTCGACGTTCGCGTGGCGGGCTTCGAGCCGGACGACGTGAGGATGCGCCGGACGGAGCTCCCCGACGTCCTCGACGAGCACGATGCGCTCGCTGGGAGGGATCAGGCCCAGCAGGGCTGCCAGCAACGTCGTCTTTCCCGCGCCCGTACCGCCGATCACCAGGAAGGCCGCTCTGCTGCGTACCAGGGCGGTGAGCACCGGGACCCACGCCGGCGGAGCCCCTCCCGCGGCCACGAGGGCGGGGAGGTCGAACCCCGGACCACCGATGAGCCGCAGACTGAGATGGGTGCCGTACGGAGTCACCGGGGGGACGACAGCATGCAGGCGGATGCCACCGGGGAGACGGGCGTCGACCCACGGCATGCTGTCGTCCAGGCGCCGGCCCGCCCCCGCGGCGAGCCGGACGGCCAAGGCGCGCACGTCGTCCTCACCGGCCAGATCGACGGTGGTGGACTCGAGGCCCCGGCCACGGTCGAACCAGACCCTGTGCCCGCCGGGTACCCGGTCACCACCGTTGACGAGCACGTCGGTGACGCCGGGAAGCGCGGCGACATCCCGCAGGGGACCGAGACTCGGCGGGACGGCCGCCGTGTGACCGGGAGGAGTCACCTCCCCTCCAGGACGTCCGCCAGTACGCACCGGGAGAACGTCGCCAACGGACCCCGGTGGTTGAGAACCGTGGCCTCGCCGCCGTCGAGGGCCGACGACAGCCCTCGCTCGGTCTTCAGCGACCCCTGCAGCGGGAGCAGGAGCGCCTCGGCGACCATCTCGGGATCGAGGCCGCGGGCGAGGGGCTCGCGGACGACGACCCGGACATCGGGGGCCCTCGCCTCCAGCAGCGACGCGATTTGCCCGCCGGCGGCGACACCACGGACCCGGCCGGGAACGACGAGCAGGACCACAAGGCACCGGGACAGTACGGCGGTCTCGGCGTCGCCGAGGTGGCGGGGGAGATCGACGACGACCAGGTCGCTCTCACGGGTGGCGGCGTCAAGGGCGGCGGAGAACACGGCGACCGGTAGCGGGGTCACCTCCCCCCGGGGACAGGTGAGCACCCGCACGCCCTCGACCTCGGGAAGCGCCGTGCGGATCACACCCGCCGGGAGGCGGCCGTCCACCCAGGGCAACTCCGGCCAGCGCAGGCCCGGCAGGTCCTCGGCGCCCAGCGGGAGGTCGAGCCCGCCCCCGAGCGGATCGGCGTCGACGAGCACGGGACGCAGGCCCTGCCCGGCCCCGGCGACCGCGAGCGCGATCGCGAGACTGCTCGCGCCGGCGCCCCCGCAGGCCCCGACGACCGCCAGGACCGGAGCACGCCGGGAGGGAGAGGCGACGTCGAGGAAACGTTCGATCAGCCACCCCTCCCCCTCGGGAAGGACGACGACGTGCTCGGCCCCGAGCGTCACCGCTTGGCGCCACAGGCCGTCCGGCGGGTCGGCGCCCTCGACCCGCACCACCAGCACCGTCCCCCGGCGGCCGGGCCTGACGTCAGAGGCGGCATCCAGCCCGACCAGCAGGAGGCGCGTGGCCCGGGGAACGGAGCCCGGCACCGGATGGACACCGAGCGTGATGCCTGCCGTCGCGGCGAGGGCGGTCACGTGGTCGACGAGGGTGCGGTCGCGGCTGACGAGCACCGCCGGCGGGCCCTCGCGCGGAGACTGGGCGAGGACGGACGACGATCGACGGTTCACTGGGGCACCTCCGGAGGACGGAACCACCTCCAGCGTGGGGTGCCGGGACGGGACTCGCTGGGGAGGGCACCAGGCCTGTGGACCGGGGGGCGCCGACGGATGCCTGTGGACGAGTCACGAAAGCCGGATCACGGAAGCCGGGGGGACCCGGGAAAAGGTGCGGAGGATGACGACGGCCCCCGCTGGGGGGGAGCGGGGGCCGTCTGCCGGTCCGGCTCGGGGGGGAGGAGTCGGACTGGCTGGCTCGGCATATGCCGGCGCCGCAAGTCTGTACCTCCGCGGGCCGGGAGGCAACCGAGACAGGGTGACCGACCGGTAGTTTTCTCAGTTGTGCGCAAAACTCGACGGATTTCGTTGCGGATTCAGACGACAGCAACGGGATCCGTCGAATCTCGAAGGCCTGCGGCAGGCGCCGCGTGCCCTTTTGGGCTAGTTTTCCACCTCCCCCCCATCTCTTCCACTCAAGAGACTCCTCAGGCCTCTGAGCTGCCGCGACGCAGTCGCATGAGGACCGGGACCAGTCGCCCTGGACAGAAGCCGGGAGAAGCCCGACAGAAGACATGAAGGCGATCGGTGCCCGAGAGACCACCCACCAGCGACGCCGCCGACCTATCCTGAGCAAATGGCGACCGGTCCGCGAAGTGCTGCCTTCTTCGACCTGGACAAGACGATCATCGCAAGGTCGAGCACCTTCGCCTTCTCACGTCCCTTCTACGCGGGTGGCCTGATCACCCGCAGCGCCGTCCTGCGCAGCGCGTACGCCCACTTCGTCTACCTGGTCGGAGGCGCCGACCACGACCAGATGGAGCGGATGCGGGCCTACCTGTCCGATTTGGTGACGGGGTGGGACGTTCAGCAGGTGCGCGACATCGTCGCCGAGACGCTGGAGGAACTCATCCAGCCACTCGTCTACCGGGAGGCGACGGCCCTCATCGCCACGCACCGTGCGGCAGGACGCGACGTCGTGATCGTCTCCTCCAGCGGGGCGGAGGTCGTCGAGCCGATCGGCGCGATGCTGGGAGCCGACCACGTGGTCGCCACCAGGATGGGGGTGGAGGACGGCCGCTACTCAGGAGAGATCGTCTACTACGCCTACGGTGAGAACAAAGCGGAGGCCGTCCGCGCGCTCGCGGCCGATCGCGGCTACGACCTCACCGAGTGCTACGCCTACAGCGACTCGATCACCGACCTCCCGATGCTCGCGGCCGTGGGCCACCCGACGGCCGTCAACCCCGACCGGGCGCTGCGCAAGGAGGCGTCCTCACGCGGGTGGCCAGCCCTCGATTTCACCCAGCCGGTGCGGTTGCGCTCCCGTGTCGTCGAGCAGGTCCAGCGGGTACCCGCCCCCGGGCCACCCGTGATGGCGGTCGCGCTGGGCGCCAGCGCCGCGACGGCCGGTCTCATCTGGTACGCCACGCGGCGGCGTCCCGCCAGCTGACGGTGCCCGGCCGTCCGGCGCGACCCACCGGAACGGCGCGACCCACCGGAACGGCGAGGACGGCGGGTCAGCTCACGGTGACCGCGAACTGGCGACAGGCGATCTGGAGCGAGGACGCGGTGGTGAAGAGGTGCGCGTCCAGCCCCGCCCGGCGGGCTCCCGAGACGTTGTGCGGGTCGTCGTCGACGTACAGACGCGGCCCGACCCCGGCGGCACCCCGCAGGTCTGCGAAGAACCGGGGGTCGGGGCGGCAGGCGCCAGCCTCGGCCGAGGTGACGACACGGTCGAAGACGGTGAGGGCCCAGCCGAACTGCGCCTCGACCGCGCGGCCGTCCCAGGGGGAGGCGTCCGTGGCGCCGACCAGGTGCCAGCCCTTCTCCTTCAGCCCGCTGAGCGCCTCGAGGACGTCGAGGTTGAGGACCCCGGCCTCGGCGATCCACCCGGCGACGAGGTCCTCGTCGGACCCGGTCCAGCGGAGCCGGTCGCGCAGCTGCCGGCAGTACTCGTCCTCAGAGAGGTGACCTGACCGGAACGCTCGCAGAGCGTCGTCGTCGAGCTCGGCGCCGGACGTGACGCCGAGGGCGCCACCCGCCCCGGCGGACCAGGTGTCGAGGCGGCGCTGCGGGTCGACCTCGGTGAGCAGAACCCCTCCGAGGTCGCAGATCAGAGTCGGCATGAGCGATCACGATAGTCCTGCCCGCGCGGTGCCCCGGCCGACCGCCCGGGGAACTTCCCCGGGCGTGGCGCGCCTTCACCCTCCGGACGGCGATACCGTCGCGGTCGTGAGCGCAGCAGGCGGCTTCGTCGGGCCCTTCACCGCCCTGGTCGTCGCCACCCTGGTCGTCGCCCTGGTGGGTGGCCTGGTCGCCAGCGCCATCCTGCGGCGCCGGGACCTCGGGACCCCCGCCGACCGTGCGACGTTCGCCACCTTGCACACGGCGTCCCTCGCGGCGCCGCATCTGCGCGAGGGCCTGACCCCGCAGGGTGCCTCGCGGGCGGCACGCCACCTGCGGACTCTCCTCGGGACGTCCGCGATCGCCCTGGCGGACGCTACCGCCACCCTCGCGTGGGAGGGCCTGGGCGCCCACCACGCCCCCGACGCCCGGGAGCACGCGGAGGAGGTCCTCCGCACGGGCCGGACCGTCGTCCTCGGCCCACGCGACATCACCTGCGACGACGACGAGTGTCCGATCCGCTCGGCGGTGATCTCCCCGATCACGGGCGAGGACCGGGTGGTCGGCGCCCTGCTCGCCTACGGCGCCGACACCTCGGCGGGCACCGTCCGGGCGACGGACGAGGTCGCCCGCTGGGTGTCCACCCAGGTGGAGCTCGCCGAGCTCGACCGTTCGCGGGCCCGCGCCTCCGAGGCCGAGCTGCGCGCCCTCAGGGCGCAGATCAGCCCGCACTTCATCTACAACTCCCTCGCCGCCATCGCCAGCTTCGTCCGGACCGACCCGGTCAGGGCCCGGGAGCTGCTGCTGGAGTTCGCGGACTTCACCCGGTACGCCTTCCGCCGGGGAGGCGAGTTCACCACCTTCGCGGACGAGTTGAAGAACATCGAGCGGTACCTCGTGCTCGAACAGGCCCGGTTCGGTGACCGGCTGGAGGTGCGGATGCTCGTGGCCCCGGAGGTTCTGCCGGTCGCCGTGCCGTTCCTCGCCGTCCAGCCGCTCGTCGAGAACGCGGTGCGGCACGGGCTGGAGGCGAAGACCGGCACCGGACACATCACCCTCGGTGCGCAGGACGCCGGAGCCGAGGCCTACATCTGGGTCGAGGACGACGGCGCGGGCAGCGATCCGGAGGTGATCCGGCGGGTCCTCGCCGGGGAGAGCGACTCGGACTCCGTGGGCCTCGGCAATGTCGACGCACGACTCCGGCAGGTGTTCGGGGAGGAATACGGTCTCGTCGTCGAGACGGCGCCCGGAGCGGGGACCAAGGTGAGTTTCCGGGTCCCCAAATTCTCCCCCGGGGTGCGGGCGACCTGACCGTTGTGTTCGCTCTCCGTCGCACCTTGTACCCCTGCATCTCTCGCCTCCGGGAACGACTCGTCGTACCCTCCGGGTCATGGCCGGTGCGGCGGTGCCTCCAACGCGACCTTTGCGCGTGCTCGTCGTCGACGACGAAGCACCCGCGTTGGAGGAACTCACCTGGCTGCTCGGCCAGGACGACAGGATCGGGACGGTCCGCCGGGCGTCCAGCGGGGCCGAAGCTCTCCGCGTCCTCGACGGTGAACCCGTCGACGTCGTCTTCTGCGACATCAAGATGCCAGGGCTCGACGGGCTCGACCTCGCCCGGGTCCTCGCCCGCTTCGCCCACCGTCCGCAGGTGGTCTTCGTCACCGCCTACGACCGCCACGCGATCGACGCCTTCGACCTCCGGGCGACCGACTACGTGATGAAACCGGTCCGCGCCGCCCGGCTCGGCGAGGCGGTGCGGCGCGTCGTCGAGGCCGCGGGCACGGCGGCCGACTCCGGGGCGAGGACCGAGGACGAGACGATCGCGGTCGAACTCGGCGGGGTGACGCGGTTCGTCCAGCGTTCGCAGGTCAGGTACGTCGAGGCCCACGGGGACTACGCCCGGCTTCACACCGCCACGAGCAGCCACCTGGTGCGGATCCCGCTCACCACCTTGGAGGAGCGCTGGGCGGACGCCGGATTCGTGCGCATCCACCGCAGCACGCTTGTCGCCCTTCCGCACGTCGACGAGATCCGGGTGGACGGGGGGCGGTGCGCCGTCCGGCTCGGCGACCGTGTCCTTCAGGTGAGCCGCCGTCACACGAAGGAGCTGCGTGACCGGCTCGTGCGCGCCGCGAGCCTCACCCGGGAGAGCCGTTGACGCCGCCCCCGCCAGCCCCTGACCACGGACGTCCCGAGGCCGGGTACCGCGACGGGTCCGGGTGACGGCACCCCGGACGGCGGCCCGGCCCGCACCCGGAACGCTCTCCCCCCGCCGCGAGATCGACGAGCAGACCGGGGTGGGCGAGGTCTACATGCGTTCGCTCCTGCGGTCCCAGCTCCGCCTCGGGGTGACCGTGCTCGTGGTCCTCGCGATCGCGATCGGGAGCCTGCCGCTCCTCTTCACCCTCGAACCGGACCTTGAGGGCATCCGTGTGCTGACCGTCCGTTGCAGTCGAGTTGTCATGAATGACGTCTCAGGCTGCACTCTCGCCTTGTGGCGGGAGGGTCCCGGTCTGACCGCGTTGCCGCGTGCCGGGTTGACGTTTCTCAGCCACCTGCCCGCTGGAGCGGGTCTTCTGGTCGGCTCCGCGTCCGTTGCTGTCCGCCCCACTGGCGGCCAGTCGTGCGAGGTTCACCGCGGCGTTGACGTCCCGGTCCAGGACCGTGCCG
>JAUPKQ010000144.1 GCA_030837345.1 Actinomycetota bacterium
ACGTCTCAAAGAACTCCGCATCACCAAGGAACGCATCACCCGCCAACTCGACGACACCACCAACGCCCTCGACCCCGGACGCGCCGTCCTCACCGCCGCCCTCGACCTCCTCGACCACCCCCACGACCTCTACGACACCGCCACCGACCAAGCCCGAACCCTGCTCAACAAAGCGATCTTCACCCGGCTCTACCTCGACACCGACACCGACCGCCGGACCGAGGTGACCCTCGACGACCTCAACGAGCCCTACGCCAGCCTCGTGGACGCCACCCGCTCCACGAACCCCGACAAACCGCCCCACCAGGCACGCAAGCCTGCGGACGACGTCCGGAACACTCCCCGGACAAAGCTCGGCGGCCTCCTCGCCACCGCCCTTGCGGGCAGGTGTGCGAGTAAGGCCGCCATGGTGGAGGTGGCGGGAATCGAACCCGCGTCCGCTAGCGTGGATCCAGGACTTCTCCGGGCGCAGCCTGCTACAGCGTTTCTCAGCCCCGGCGATCGCACAGGCACGCCGCCGAGCCGGGCTCAGTCACTGTGAGTGTCGCCGCAGGTCCCGTGACCGGACCCTTGGCCAGTGGCCTTCTAGCTGACGCCAGTTACCGGGCCGAAGGCGAGCCCGGGCTGACGGCATTCACACTCGCTCAGGCGGCGAGGGCGAACGCGGACTGCGGCTTATTGGCAGTCATTTTTTTGTGACGAGGTTTCCGAGATCACGTCACCTTCTCGGCCCGCTTCTCCTGCATCGACGACCAACGTCGAAGCCAGTCACCCCCTGTGAACTTGTGTGTCACACCTTAGCCGGTGCCCGAGGCTGCCCGCACCACAGTTTCGGGCCGTGTCCGTCTTCGCCGGCCGTCTCAGCCTGCGACAGCGAGATCCCGGCGAAGGCCCCGGACCTCGCTGAACGGGACGGACTACCAGGAGCCGACCCCGCCACCGCCGCCGCCGTCACCGGAGGCGCCGCCGCTCATCCCGCTGTATCCGGAGGAGGAATCGGTCGCCGGGGCCGCCGCGGCGATCGAGGAGTTCGTCTCGTCGGAGAAGGAGGAGACGACGTCGCCGAACCGGCGGTAATCGAACGAACCGGTCCCCCACATCACCCCGTACCCGACGTACCAGGCCGGTTCGGGCAGCGACATCCCGGACGCCGCGAGATTCGCGAACAGGGCGGCCCACCGTTCCGCCACCCCGAAGACGATCGCGTACGGCAGGTAGCGGCTGAAGACGTCCTGCCCCTCCTCGAATCTGATCTGGTCCGCCTCCGCGGTCTCCAGGTAGAGCCTGAACCCGTTGGCCTGCGCGAGCAGAGCCGTCCCGGCAGCGGTGCGGGCCGGCATCTTTCCGGCGAGCAGGAGGACGACGATGCCGCTCAGGGCCAGGGCGAGGCCGACGAGGCCCAAAGTGGTCTCCACCGCGAGGAACACGGTCGCGAGGATCCCGATGAAGGTGAGCAGCCCACCGCGCCTCCGCCACCGGACACGTACCTGATGCGGATTGTCCTGGAACCACCCACGCTCCGTCACCTCCACATAGAGCATGCGCTGGACCGTGGCGAGGTCGGTGGCGAACGTCGTCCGCAGGGCGGACAGCCGCACCCGGTCCCGGTCCTCGAACAGCGATCCGTTGAGCTCCGCCTCGTACGCGCGGAGGTCGTCGAGAGGCTTGTCGAGTTTGACGAGGACCCAGTCGTCGATCCGCGACGCCGCAGGTGCCGAAGGTGCCGGGGGTGTCGCGGGTGCCGCAGCGGAGCCCGGATCAGTACCAGCCTCGTCGTCCTCGGGGTCGTCCTCCGCCTCGTCGTCGATCTCTTCGATCCGCAGGTGACCCCGGACCGCCAGGTCGATGATCGTGGCGGTGACGTCGTCCACGTTCGCGTGCTCGTCGATGAGGGTGCCCAACTCACCCACCCGTAGTTCCTTCGGCGGGGTGAACTGGACGGCGACCGGCGGCCTGCGCCGACCGATCCGGACGGTGGGCGCGCCCGTCCCGGCGGTCTGGCCCCCGCCGGCGGGGGCCAGACCGGGAGTGATCCCGAGGTAGCGACGGTCACGTCCCCGCCGGGAGGCGAGCAGACCGGCGCCCCCGGCGACCAGGGCGAGGACGGCGGCAGCGATGCCGCCAGAGACCGGGTTCACGCTGAAGGCCCTGTCGAACCGCCACTTCTCCTGGAGGATCGGCGCCGCGCCGGGGAAGGTTCCCGCGGGGAAGCCCGCCACGACGGTGAGGCTCTCCTTCGGCTGGAGCGACCGGGTGGTCTGGAACGTCGCGGTCCCGTTGTCGACCGACCAGGTGCACGGTTCGGTGCTCCGGTTCGCACCCTGGTAGCAGGTGGCGGCCTGGACGGCCGCTCCCGGGCCGGTGACGGTGACCTTGACCCGATCGATCGGCACGGCGGACTTGTCACCGAGGGCGTTCCAGTAGAGCTCCTGGCTCGCCCCGACGGTGTTCACGACGCCACCGACGTCGTAGTCGAGAACGTATCGCTGAATGCCGGAAACGGTCGTGTCCGCGTCACCGACCCGGATCGTGACGTCGGGCTCGACCTTCGTGAACCGGGCCGGGGCTCCGCTGGGGCTCCAGACCCTCACCCGGGAGATCGGATACAGCCGGTCGTGGTTCGCGTCGTACGTGAACCGGTCCTGGAGGTAACGCTCCGTCCCGTGCCGGTCGTGGGTCCGGCCGAAGTCGTAGGCGATCGTCTCGGTGACGTGCATCGAGCCGTCCATCCGGAGCGCGAAGGCGATCGACATGTCGGTCACGTGCTCGGAGGAGTCCTCGGCGCGGGGAACCGCAGCCGCCGGTACCGTCGCCATCGCACCCGCGACAGCCATCGCGCCGACGGTGACGACGCGCCTCCAGACCTGACGGATTCCCCGGTTCACAGCTCGCACGGCGCCAGACTACGCAGCTCACCGGGGGAACGAGAGGGCAGCTAGCAGGTGTGCGCGGCCAAGGATCAGCGGTTGGCCCTCACGCTCATCGCGCGTTCGGCCTCCCGGCGGTCCTGGCGCTCCCGGAGGGTGTGCCGTTTGTCGTACTCCCGCTTGCCGCGAGCGACGGCGATCTCGACCTTGGCCCGGCCGTCCTTGAAGTAGAGGGCCAGGGGGACAAGGGTCTTGCCCTTCTCCCGGACGGCGGCCTCGATCTTGAGGATCTCCGTCTTGTGGAGCAGGAGCTTGCGTTTGCGGCGGGGAGCGTGGTTGGTCCAGGTGCCCTGGGCGTACTCGGGGATGTGGACGTTCAGAAGCCAGAGTTCGCCGCCGTTCACCTCGGCGAAGCCGTCGACCAACGAAGCCCGCCCCGCCCGGAGCGCCTTGACCTCCGTCCCCATCAGGACGACGCCCGCCTCGTAGGTGTCCTCGACGAGGTAGTCGTGCCGGGCCTTGCGATTGCTGGCCACGAGCGTGCGACCGGTGTCCTTCGGCATGACGACCCTCCTTCGGTCCGGGTGCGCGCTCGGTGTGGGCCGGGTACGCGCCGACCCGTCAGTCTACGGCCGGGTCCGGCCGTCCTGCCTGGGCATTTCCCCCCGGTGATCGCGTCCCTGCCGAGGGCACAAGGGAGGCCACGAAGGAGGTGACGGGGGAGAACGCGACGCCGTGCGCGGCCGAGGTCAGAGGTAGGAGACGGGGTTGACGTAACGACCGTCGAGCAAGGTCTCGAAGTGCAGGTGACAGCCGGTGGAGAGACCGGTGGTCCCGGAGTACGCGATCACCTGCCCCCGGCTCACCCGGCCTCTCGACACCACGATGCTGCTCAGGTGGTTGTACGTCGTGGCGAGATCACCCCCACCGACCACGCCGTGGTCGATCACGACCCGGTTCCCGTAGCCGCCGGCCCTGCCCGAGCTGACGACGTCGCCGTCCGCCCCAGCACGGACGGGCGTGCCGCACGCGATGCCGAAGTCCATCCCGGTGTGCAGACGCGAATAGTGAAGGATCGGGTGGTACCGCATCCCGAAGCCGGAGGTCGCCGGCCCTGAAACGGGATAGGAGAGGTACCCGCCGGACCTCGGCGGCATCCAGGCGCCTGAATGACGGCGCCGGACCGCCGACTGTCTCGCGGTCTTCGCCCGCCCCGACAGCAGGGCCTTCAACTCGGCCTGTTCCTTCTCGAGCGTGGCGAGACGCTTCCGCTCGGCCGCCATCTTGGAGCGGATCGTCCCCACCTGTCCGGCCTCCGCCGTGACCAGCTGGGACACCCGGCGCTCGGCCTCGGCCGCCGTCCGCTCGGCCGCCGTCCGCTCCGCCACGACGGACGCCGAGGCCTCCTTGAGCTCGCTGAGCTGGCCCCTCAGAGCGTCGAGCTTGGACCGTCGGGCTCGAAGCTCGGCCTGGACGACCGCCAGCCGCGACATCGCGCCGCCCTGGGCGCGCAGAGCCGCTCCGGCGGCGGTCATCCTTTCCGTGAACTGCTCGGGGGTGGTGGCCTGGAGGGCGATCGACAACCCGCTCAGGTCGTTGCCGACGTACGTCTCCCTGGCGATCCGTCCCAGGGCTGTCCGCGTCCGGTCCTCGGCGTCACGCTGGGCCGCGATGTCCCGTTCGGTCTTGGTGACCTGGGCCTCGGCGAAGGCGAGCCGCCCCGCCATCTCCTCGTCCTTACGGACCGCCGTCGCCCTCGACTCCGCCGCGGCGGAGAGGACGGCCCTCGCCTCCGCGAGGTCGATCTGCAGTCTCCGTAGCCGGACGACGGCCTCGACGAGGTCGTCGGCCGCGCCCTCCAGCTGCCCTCGCAGCTCGGCGACCTCGGCGTCGACGGAACGTTTCTTGTCGGACGTGGAGCCGCCCGACGCGGGCCCGGCCGGACCACCGAGAACCACGCCGAGGGCGCAGACGACGGACAGCAGACTGACATGGACCCGGAAGGCTGGTCGTGTGACCACGCGGGCCGCCTCCTCGGGTACGACGACACAGGATGGACGTCGACCGGATCATCCGGTCGAACGCGCCGTCTCCCCGAGGCCGAGAACGCCGTGACGACACCGTCAGTTACATTACCGTGACGTAGAGCTACCTACACTTTGAGGTACCGGCGGAGTGAGAGGAACGACGACACACCGGCGATGAGCATCCCGAGCAGGAACATCCACGGCAGGACCGTCAGGGCGTCCGTCAGGCCCACCCAGTTGTCGATGAACTTCAAGGTGCTCCGCAGCCACCCCTGGATGGCGAACTGCGTGAACAGCAGGAGGATCACCGAGGCGATGAAGGCCCCGGCGACCGCGGAGATCAGGCTCTCCAGCACGAACGGCAGCTGGATGACAAGGTTCGACGCGCCGACCAGGCGCATGATGCCGGTCTCCCGGCGCCGCGTGAACGCGTTGAGCCGGATCGTCGTGGCCACGAGCAGGACCGAGCAGACGAGAGTCATCCCGGCGACGAACCACGCACACCACTTGAGGCCGTTGAGCAGAGCGAACAGCCGGTCGAGCACCTGGTTCTGGTCCTGGACGGTGTCGACGCCGGGCCGGTCCCGGAACTGTTTGGAGACGGAGGCGTACTGCTGCGGATCGCGGAGGCGGACCCGGTAGGACTCCGGCATCTGGTCCGCGGTGACGTTGTCGCGCAACGTCGAGTCGACGTACTGCTTCTTGAACCGCTCGAACGCCTCCTCCTTGGACTCGTAGTAGACCTCCGCGACGTAGGTGGCCAGCTGCGGTGACTTGAGATCGGCGAGGATCGACTGCCGCTGGGCGTCGGTGACGGCCCCGCCCGAGCACGAGGCGCGGGTCGAGTCGGTGGAACAGAGGAAGATCGACACCTGGACGCGGTCGTACCAGTAGGTCTTCATCGCCGAGACCTGCTCCTGGGCCAGCACCCCGACCCCGAGCAGCAGCAACGACACGGTGGTAACGAGGACGACCGAGATCGTCATCGTGACGTTCCGGCGCAACCCGATGTTGATCTCACTGAGGATGAACTGGAAGCGCATGTCAGAACCTCACCGAGAGTAGCCGTAGACGCCACGGTCCTGATCGCGGACCAGTTTGCCGTCCTCCAGTTCACAGACCCGCTTGCGCATCTGGTCGACGATCTCGTCGTCGTGCGTCGCCATGACGATCGTGGTCCCGGTGCGGTTGATCCGGTCCAGGAGGCGCATGATGCCGACACTGGTCGTCGGGTCGAGGTTCCCGGTGGGTTCGTCGGCCAGCAGGATGGCGGGCCGGTTGACGAAGGCCCGTGCGATCGCGACACGTTGCTGCTCGCCGCCTGACAGTTCGTTCGGGAACCGTCGCTCCTTACCGGACAACCCCACCAGGTCGAGGACCTCGGGAACGGTGTGAGCGATCGCGTGCACCGGTTTCCCGATGACCTGGAGGGCGAAGGCGACGTTCTCGAACACCGTCTTGTTCGGCAGCAACCGGAAGTCCTGGAAGACGACGCCGATCTGACGGCGCAGGTGAGGGATCTTCCAGCTCGGCAGGCGGGCGACGTCCTTGCCCGCCACGTGCACGAGCCCCTGGGTCGCCCGTTCCTCCCGGAGCGACAGCCGGAGGAAGGTCGACTTCCCCGAACCGGAGGCACCGACCAGGAAGACGAACTCCCCCTTGTTCACCTCGATGCTGACGTCGTCGAGTGCCGGATGACCGGTGCCCGGGTAAATCTTCGTGACGTTCTCGAAGCGGATCACGCGCGTCGTCCCTGACCTGATCGGAGATGGGAGCCGCCCGTCGCTCCCCCGACGGGACCAGCTCGGAAGGCTGGCCCGGCGGGCGGGACGACGCTCGGCGCGGGACGAGTCTAAGCAGCCCCGTGCTACTCGGGGGAAATCGCCACGCGCCGTCACGATCCTCACGCGGTGTGACGGCGCGGCGTCCTCGGTTCGGTCAGCTGCTCGGCTGGCCGCCGAGGGGCATCCCCTCGCTCGGCTGGACGATGACGAAGCCCGGACCGTGGAAGGAGAACTGGAAGGCCTCCCCCGACCCTCCCCGCAGCAAGGACCGCATGTTCATGCTGGACACCACCTGGGGCTGGAGGTTCGCCGACCAGGCGACGGCGGCCTGGATGTCGACGAATGTCGGCTGCTGCGAGCAGTCGAGCAGCATCGGTGCCCCGTCACTCGTCAAAGCGGCGGTCCCGTGACCGCTGATCAGGGTGTTGAACGCCCCGCCCGACAGGAATCCGGCGCCCTGGACCCGGTGGACATCCCAGCTGAGCGAAGCGTCGAACGCCAGGAGGTTCGTGCCGTTGATGCTCAGGCCGTCATTCTCGAGCTGGACGAAGAAGACGTTCTGGGCCTGGCGGGCGAAGAAGACCTCCGCCTGTCCGGTCACGCGCATCAGCGGGGTGTCCTCGTTGGTCAGCGCTCTGCGGATCAGCTTGCCAAGGCTGCCCGAACCCTCGTGGTTGAAGGTGGCCTGCCCCTGGTAGGCGACCATCGCACCCTTGACGGCCAGGACGTCCTGACCAGGCGCCACCGTGACCTTGACCATCTTCTCGTTCTGCTTCAGCCACCGCTCACCGGTGGTGACCTCGGCGTTGGTCGCATCGAACAGCTGACTGCGCACGGCAGAATCCCTTCCTCGTCATCGGTGCTCGCCGTGGACGACGTGCCACCGGGGCTTCCGGTTCCTCTCCCCCTCAGTCCTTCTCGCTGTGACGACGCCAACGGACCCCGGCCTCCAGGAACTCGTCGATCTCGCCGTCGAACACCGCCGTCGGGTTACCGGTCTCGTACTCGGTCCGAAGGTCCTTGACCATCTGGTAGGGGTGCAGCACGTAGGAACGCATCTGGTTGCCCCAGCTCGACCCGCCGTCCCCCTTCAGGGCGTCGAGCTCTGCCTGGCGCTCCTGGCGGGCGCGCTCGAGCAACTTGGCCTGGAGGACGCGCAGCGCGCTCGCCTTGTTCTGCAGCTGGGACTTCTCGTTCTGACAGGTAACCACGACGCCCGTGGGAAGGTGCGTGATGCGGACGGCGGAGTCGGTCGTGTTGACGCTCTGGCCGCCGGGGCCCGACGAACGGTAGACGTCGACGCGTATGTCGTTCTCAGGGATGTCGATGTGGTCGGTCTCCTCGACGACCGGCAGCACCTCGACACCGGCGAACGACGTCTGGCGCCGTCCCTGGTTGTCAAAAGGACTGATCCGCACCAGTCGGTGGGTTCCTTGCTCGACAGAGAGGGTGCCGTAGGCGTAGGGCGCCGAGACCTTGAAGGTGGCGGACTTGATGCCCGCCTCCTCCGCGTAGGAGGTGTCGTAGACCTCCGACCGGTACGAGTGCCGCTCCGCCCAGCGCAGGTACATGCGCATGAGCATCTCGGCGAAGTCGGCGGCGTCCACCCCGCCCGCCTCCGAACGGATCGTGACGAGCGCCTCCCGCGCGTCGTACTCACCGGACAGCAGGGTGCGCACTTCGAGTTCGCCCAGGGACTTCGTCACGGACGCCAGTTCGCGCTCGGCCTCGGCGAGAGTGTCCTCGTCGTCCTCGGACTCGGCGAGCTCGACGAGCACCTCCAGATCGTCGATGCGCGATCCCATACGCTCGACGCGCTCGACCTCGGACTGGAGATGGGACAGCTTGCTCGTGACCGCCTGCGCCCGGTCCGGATCGTTCCAGAGATCGGGGGCCGAGGCGGCCTCGGACAGTTCGGCGATGCGTTGGCGCGCGGAGCCCAGGTCACTCACCTCGAGGATCGAGGAGAAGGTCTGCCGCAGGGCACGGATCTCTACCGGAAAGTCGACAGCCACGGCACCGGAGCTTACGCGGTGCGAGCCCTCCGACCCGCATCCATGCCGGTAGGGTCAGCCCGGTCAGCCCTGGAGCACCCAGCCGGGTAGCGACTGGAGGCCGTGGCCGCGCAGCACGTGGCCGAGTTCGTTGTTGGCGGCCGCGTACAGCGAGCGGACCCTGGCCAGGGTCCGCTCCGACTGCCGGGGTATCCGGCGGACCGCGGCGATCGCCCCCGCGGCCGGTTCGAGCCAGGGCGCCGGAGTTCTCTGCGGCAACGACCACAGGCGCCGGTTGAGGGAGAGAGAGCTCGATTCGGACGGCGGGTACCCGCCTGTCTCGCCCTCCTCACCCGCCGGAGGGTTCGACGTCGCGGGATCGAGGTCCAGCCAGGTGAGAACGTCCCGGACGCCCGCCCCTGGCTCGTCCTGGAGGTCCTCGGTGAAGACGACCAGAACCCGCCGGCCGAACGCCTCAAGCCAGTCGGGCAGGAACTCCACGTAGAAACCGCTGGAGAAGGTCCGGAAGTGCCGGTTCCCCTCGAAACGCTCGGCCCGGTTCGATCGCAGGGCGAGACATCGGTCGATGTACGTCTCGTAGCTCATCGCCCGGGGCAGCCGCCCCCGCGCCAGCTTGTCGACATAGCTCGTCCACAACCGGTGCGCGGGGTCGCGCAGCAACAGGACGACGTGGACGCCGGGCAGGCTCTCGGCGATCCTCGTCGTCATCGGGAGACCACCGTCGAAGTAGTCCGGACCGGTCTCGACGCGGTAACGCTCACCCGACCAGCGCGAGTAGTGCCGGTCGTAGTCGTCCAACGGCGACTCGACCGGTCGGCCGAACCGAAGCGGCGTGAAGTAGTTGATCTGCTTGACGTCGGGAAGACAGACGTCGGGGTGGCGGCCGAGGTCGGCGGCGAGCATCGCGGCACCGGCGTGGCTGACCCCGGGAATCAACACGTTGGGCAGCAGAGAGTTCGACGGCGGTGCGGGGCGGAAGCGTCGCAGGGAGGAGATCGACAGACCGACCTCGATCGAGGGTGACTGACGTGGCGGATGCTGCATGGGCGTCCGAGGCGTTGTCGCCGACATCGTTGTCCCGTCCTCGGTGAGACATGTGCGAGCGGGCGGACCGCAGACCGCGAACGCTGGCACCTCACCGACGATTGATATACACAGGGGTAAGCTATGTGTACGAAGCGTAATTCAGATGGCGGGGATGTCCAGATTCTCCGCGGGAAACCGGCCGCACGGCCGAGGCCCATGACCCTCACCCTGGGGGACAGTGCAGACACGGAGGGCAACCTGACCCTCGCGCCCGCGCTTGCTGTCCTGCTACCCCGCGCCCGCGCCCGCGACACGACCGTCACGGTGACGAAGGCGCGGCCCCCGGTGAGGGCTGATGCCACAGGCAGCCTGGCCCGCGCGACGAGGACGACCTCGGCCGTGAAGCCGTCCGGAGTGCCGGTCCCCGGGGCGATGCCGAGATCAGGGAGTTTCGCCGGATCAGCGGCACGGGCCAGATATGCGCCCACGCTCTCGCGCACCGACCGGTCGGTGAGGGTGACCGTCCTCTCCCCCGTCGGGTCCGTCGCACCGGCTCCCGCGTAGAAGCGCTGCCGGTCCACGGCGTCGGCGGCGTCCAGCGCCGCACCGTCCGCGACCGTGACCAGACGGTGACGAGCCAGGTGGACAGCACTTGCCGAGGCGATGACGAGGACCAGGGCAAGAACGACGAGGACGTACCCGAGGGCCAGCAGAGTGACCTGCCCACCGTCGGGGGGCGTCCGCTCCCCGCCCCGGCGTCCTCCCCGGGCCCCGGGGGTCCCCCGAGACCCGGACGGCCCCTGAGTCCCCTGACGCCCCGGCGTCCCCGGCGTCCCCGGCGTCCCCGGCGTCACGACGCACCCTCCTCGTCACCGGGGCGTCGCGATGCGCTCCGTCGGTCGTCCGGGGATGGCTTTGGGGAAGGCGGGGAACGGAAACGGTCGACGGTGGTGAGGCACTCCGACCGGACGGTGATGCTCGCCCTCTCCGGACCGGTGACGAAACCCGGAAGACGGAACACGGCCACACGCACATCGACCTGAACGCTGATCCGCCCTTCCGGGACCAGGCACGGCGCCGCGGAACAGGTGACCCTGCTCGCGGCGACCGGGTCGTCGTCGAAACCGTGGTCCCGGAGGCCGAGCCGGACCGCGGTCAGCGCCCGGGCACGGCCACTGCGCTCGTCCTCCGCCGCGGCGAGAGCCCGGGCCGCGGCGCGCGCGGAGGAGTCGGCGGCGAAGGCTGCCGCCTGGACCCGGCCCAGCGTGACCACGAGATGGACGAGCGGGATCAGGAGCAGGATCCCCAGGGCGACGAATTCGACGACGGCGCTGCCGGTGTCGTCCTGGTGACATCGGCGCCCACGGCGGACGTTCATGGCTCGCGCAGGGCGTGGCCCGACACCCTGATCATCCGGTCGGCACCGGCGAGCCCGAGGACCGGCAAAGGCGCCTCGATCCTGACCACGACCGTCTCCACCCTGTCGACCACCTCGAATCCCGCCGAGACGTAGCGTGCGTAGCGGCCCGACAGATCAGCCGTGACGAGAGCCCGGGTCCTGCTCACCCCGTCGGCGGGCAAACGGTCCGCGAGCGCCCCGTACCGGGCTCCCTCACTCGCACAGTCGATCAGGGTGTTACGGACGTGGAGGACCAGGGCCAGCTGGAACAGCGCCCCGAGCAAGAAGGTGAGCAACACCCCGACGAGGACGAAGTCGACGACCGCCGAACCGGTGTCAGCGGCCCTGGGCCCGGGGGGAGTCATCCGGCGACGGAGGTGATCGCTCGTTCGAAGACCTCCAGGAGACGGTCCTTGGCGAGCCACCAGAGAGCGCTGACCAGCCCCGCCGTCATGAGAGTCACAAGGACCCAGCCGGGGACGTCCCCCGCGTCGCCGTGGCGGGCCGCCCGGCGGTGGACAGCCCTCTGGAGAACCTGCCCGGCGAGAACCAGACGGGCGACGGCTGCGCTGCCACGCTCCGTCGCCCAGCGACGGGGGCGACGGGTGATGTCGGTGGGCAGATCCTCCACGGTGCCTCCTCGGCAGCGGTTGAACTGGCTGGCTCGACTGGCTGGACTGGGCTGGCTGGGCTGGCGGCGGGGACGACGGACCGGACGGATTCACGGCGAGAGATCGAGGACGGCGAAACCGGGGAACACCGCGAACAACACGGTCACAGGCAGGACAAGGAAGACAACCGGCACCATCATCAACATCTCCTTGCGGCCCCCGACCTCGATGAGCCTGCGCCGGGTGAGTTCGCGGACGTCCTGGGCCTGGGCGCGGAGGACGTCGCCGAGAGGGGTACCGCGTTCGACGGCGATGGCGACGCCGTCCACGAAACGCGCCAGGCTCGGCAGACTGGTCCGGGAGGCGAGCCCTTCGAGGGCCTGGAGGAGGGTCGCCCCGGCGCGGGCCTCGGCCAGGGTGCGGCCCAGTTCGGCCGACAGTTCACCGCGGCAGGTGCGGCTGACTCGTTCCAGGGCCCCGACCGCGCCTTCTCCGGCACCGACGGAGAGCGCCAGCAACTCCGCCACGGTGGGGAACTCGGCGAGCATCAGGTGTTCCCGGTGGCGGACCTGGGTGCTCAACCACCGGTCGCGGCTGAGCACGCCGAGCAGGATGCCGAGGACCACGAGGACGGTGACGGGCAGGGCGGGGGCACGACCCTCGGCGACACCGGCCACGACGCCGAGCGCGCCGCCGGCGAGGGCGCCGAGCACACCCCAGACGACCTGTTCGGCCCGGAACTGCTCGACGGTCGTGGAACCGCCGCACTGGTCGAGACGGCGTCGGAGCGTACCGGGACCACCGGTCGTCCGTTCGACCCAGCGCACGAGGTCGGCCGTGAGGAGAACCAGCAGACGCTCGACGGTGGCCAGGGGACCGGACCTGTCTGGGCGCGCCGGCCGGGAAGGCCCGGCGTCCCGCACGTACGGCGCGAGACGGGCGTCCAGGGTGGATCGCCGGAACGGGGGCAACCGGACCACGACGAGCCACAGTCCGAGACCCCCGACGAGGCCGAGAAGGGCGCCTGAGGGTTCCAGGCCGACGTCCGGCACGGTCATCGCAGGACCCGCCGTTCCTCGGGGAGCCGGCCCAGCCGCAGCATCAGGCGGTAGGCGACGACGCAGAGGGTGGCGCCCACGCCCAGGACGAGCGACCCCGTGGTGCTGTTGTAGGGACTGACCGACTCCGGGTTGGTCGCGAGCATCGCCAGGACCGCCCAGGGAGCGGCGACCGCCAGTCTCGCCGCGCCGACGGTCCAGCTCTGCCGGGCCTGGAGTTCGGCGCGGGTCCGTGCGTCCTCCCGGAGGAACGCCGAGAGAGTCCGGAGGAGACGCCCCAGATCGGATCCTCCGACCTCCCGGGTGATCCGCAACGTCTCACAGATTCGGTCCGCGACGGGGTCCGCGAGACGTTCCTTGAGGTCATCCAGTGCCTCACCGAACCGCCCGGTCGCCCGGTAGTCCCGCCCGAAGGCCGCGAAGGCGGGGCGCAGCGGACCGGGGCCTCGCGTCGCCAACTGGGTCAGGGCCTCGGGGAGGGAGAGCCCGGCCCGGACCCCGCTGGAGAGGTTGTCGACGGCCTCCGGCCACAGGTCGAGCAGCACGGCACGGTGACGACGGGCCCGGGAACGGATACCGAGGATCGGACCTGACGCCGCGAGCAGACCGAAGCAGAGTGCGATCGGCGGGGACCCGCTCACCGCCAGGGCCCCGAGCGTCACCGTGAGGCCGGCGCCCGCCACCGTGACGAGCACGGCCCCCGGGGACACACCCGTCACCCCGGCCTGCACCAGTGCGTCCCGGAGACGGTCACGGCGTCGGGAGACGAACCGGCCCGGGGACGCCCTGCCGGGTGGGGATTCCCAGCACGACCACCAGACGAGGAACAGCCCGATCCCCACTCCCAGCCCGACCGCGGCTCCCATCGCCCCTCCTCTTCGCGTCGCTTCCCCGCACCGGTCCGGCAGCGCCCACGCCGCCGGTCAGCTCGCCAACAAAGCGGTGAGGTCCAACCCCGCCCGGGTGAACCGCTCCGGATGCGGCGGATAGCCGTCAGCGCGGACAAGGGTTCCGCCGCGGCTGGTGAAGATGTCCGCGGTCTCGATGACGTCCCCCTCGGCACGGCCCGGGACGGCGACGACCTCGGTCACCCGGCGCCGTCCCCTGCCGTCCAGGGCCAGGTGGACGACGAGGTCGAGACAGCTGGCGACGGTGGGCACGACGAAGCGGCTGCCGATGTTCTCACCGGCGAGGAGAGGGAGGGTGCACATCTTGGTGAGCGCCTCCCGGGCGGAGTTCGCGTGCACGCTGCACATGCCGGGCAGTCCGCTGTTCAAGGCGATCAGCACGTCGAGGCTCTCCTCCTGACGGACCTCACCGACGATCAACCGATCGGGACGCATCCGGAGGGCCTCCTTGACCAGGCGCCGCAACGAGATCTCGCCGGTGCCCTCCAGGCTCGGCTGACGGCACTGCATGCCGACGGTGTCGCGAACTGCGATCTTCAACTCGAAGACCTCCTCGCAGGTCACCACCCGTTCCCTCGGGGGAACGGCGGCTGCCAGACAGTTGAGCAAGGTCGTCTTGCCCGCCTGAGTACCCCCGCTGACCAGGATGTTCAATCCCGCGCCCACGGCCGCCCCCAGGAACCTGGCCACGGACGGGGTCAGCGTGCCGAGGGGGACGAGGTCCTCCAGCCGGCCCGCACGGACGACGAACTTGCGGATGTTGACCGCCCAGTGGGCACGGGTGACGTCGGGGATGGCCACATGGAGACGGGAACCGTCAGGGAGGGCGCTGTCCACGAAAGGACTGCTGAGGTCGACACGGCGACCGCTCGACTTCAGCATGCGCTCCACCAGGGCACGGACGTCGTCCTCGGTCAGGATCGTCGTCGTGAGCTCCGCCAGGCCCCGACGGGCGACGAACACCTTGCCCGGCTCGTTGATCCAGATCTCTTCGACGGAGGGGTCGTCGAGATACGCCTGGAGGGGCCCGAATCCCGCGACCTCGGCGAGGACTCTCTTGACCGCGACGTCCGCCGCCGGCAACGGAGGCAGCGCGCCGTCGGCGGAACGCCGGTCATAGTCGACCACGACGTCCTCGACCAGGCGACGCAGCACCGTCGCGTCCCTCGCGGGATCAATACCGCGCCAACGGATGAGTTCCCGGACCTCACCGGCCACGAGCCCGATCGCGTCCACCGCTTCCCCTCCCCCGAGGAGATCACCGATGGGAAGATCGCCCATCAACAGGGAGCATACGGATCACCACGATCCCGCGCAGTTGTTATCCACAGCCGATACGAACCTATTGGGTAGTTATGACCTACCCCTTACCGGGCAATCGCGGACCAGGACGACATCAGCACTCCCCTGCCGATCAGCGTCGTCCCGGCCCGCGACCTGACAACGTCCCGTGTTCTCACCCATCGGGCCGCGTCCACCCAATGAGTTACACGCTGTCACTTCGGAGAATGGGCAGATAAACAGAAATCCTCCAAACGGGCGAGGTGAAGTGGCACTCAGGTAAAAACCGTTGCCTTCACGTCGCCGATTCCGTCACAGCATGCGAACGTGTTGGACGTGACGACTCCTGGCGGACACCGCGAGCATCACGCCTCTCGCCGGTCTCCCGGCCCCCGACGGCGTCTCCTCGGCATCGGTCATCTGACCATGCTCGACGTCAGTCCTCCCGAAATGGTCTCCGCCGCGGCGGCCGCCGGGTTCGACTTCGTCGGAATCAGGGTGACGACCGGAGGCCCCGGTGAGGAACCCTGGCCTCTGGCGCCGGGCTCGCCCCTGCTCACCGAGACCCTGGCCCGCCTCGATGACACGGGGCTGTTCGTCAACGAGGTCGAGGTCCTCCCCGTCCGGGCGGACACGACCCCCTCCGGCGCCGAGGCCGCGATGGACATCGCGGCGGAACTCGGGGCTCACCACCTCATCGCCTTCGTCGAGGACGACGACCTCGAACGGGCCGCCGACACACTCGCCGCCCTCTCGGGCCCGGCGTCGGCGCACGGCCTCCGGATCCTCGTCGAGCCCATGTCCTACAAGGCGGTCCACTCCTTCGCCCAGGCACGCACCTTGATCGAGACCGCTCCGGAGATCGGAATCGTCGTCGACCCGCTGCAGATGGCACGGTGCGGCGACACCCTGGACGACGTGAGGGCGCTCGATCCCGCGACCGTCCCGTTCGTCCAGATGTGCGATGGGCCGCTGCTGCCGCCCGGCGAACTGCCCCGGACCGGCCCCCTCCCTCGGGGCCAGTCCTCCGGTACCTCGGTGACCCAGCTGGAAGCCCGCGCCTGGCGCCTCCCCCCGGGCGAGGGCGAACTCCCCCTGGCGGAACTCGCCGCGATCTGGCCGGATACCCCCCTCAGTCTCGAGTCACCCAACCTCGGGCTCAGCAGCCTCCTCGACCCCGTCTCCCTGGCCCGGCGCCACCGCGCGGGACTCGACCGCGTGCTCGGGAGCCGCGCGGCGAACCGGCACGTCGGCTGATCCCGCGGGCCAGAATGGGAGTCCCGACCCGGGATGTCCCCGCCCGACAGTGAGGCCCTCACCGTGACCACTCCCGCCGCGACCGTCTTCGTCCTCAACGGCCCCAACCTCAACCTCCTGGGGACCCGCGAGCCCGGCGTCTACGGCAGTTCCACCCTCTCCGACGTCGAGACGCTCTGCCGGGACGTCGCCACCGGCCTCGCGCTGGAGGTGGACTTCCGCCAGTCGAACCACGAAGGCGACCTCGTCGACTGGATCCACGAGGCCGGGCGCGGGTACGACGAAGGAACCGTCCTCGGCGTCGTGATCAACCCCGGCGCCTACACCCACACGTCGATCGCGCTGCACGACGCCGTCGCCGGTGTCCGCGTCCCGGTCATCGAGTGCCACATCTCCAACGTGCACGCCCGTGAGGCCTTCAGGCACCACTCCTTCGTCTCACCGGTCGCGCGTGCCGTCGTCCTGGGGTTCGGTGTGGCGGGCTACCCGCTCGCGATCGAAGGCCTTCACCGGCTCGCGGCGTCCCGGGCCGACGGCTGACCCTCACCACCTCGCGCCGCGATCTCCGCCCGCTCCGCCACCTTCAGCATGAGCAGGCGTGTCAGCACGACGGCGACGGGTTCGACCGCATGGGTCACCACTCTCCCGAACCCTCCGGGGGCGAGCCTGCGACGACACAGCAGACGGCAGCGTCCCGAAACGCCGGGCACGACATGGAAGCCACGGACGTCACCGGCGCCGGGACCGACGGGCACAAGGACGAGCGATCGTCCGGGCACGACGCTCACCACCTCCAGCGGCCCCTCGGCGAACCCGTGACGGGGGCCGGACAGGTGCCGGACGACGTCACCGGGGACCGGCTCCACCGCCGAACCGTCCGGCGACGGGGCCACGAACAGCAAAAGCTCCTGCCAGACCACCGAGGCCGGAGCCGAGACACCCACGGCCAGCGTCTGGACGTCGGCAGGGCGTGGAACGAGTTCGTCACCCGGGAGGGATGCCGCGACCTCACTGTCCGCGGCTCCCCAGTCACGGACCCGGTACGCCGCATCGGCGACGGTCAGCGCCAGCAGGCCGACAGCCCCCGTCGCCATCAACACGGCGGTCTTCATCGACGTCACCTCCGCACGAAGTCAGGACAGCGCCTGCGCCGACCGTACGCCGGTCCCCGATCGCGCCGCCTGGCGAGACCCCACTGTCTGACGCCCGTCGGCGGGCCAGGAGAGGACTTCGGTCCCCTTCCCGACCCGCCGAACCGAGATGTTGATCGTGCCCGTCCGGACCAGGGCCCTGCCGCTGGGCGGTGGGCGTCCGACGGCCCGGTGGACACGCCTCCGTCAGCGGGGGGTACCGAAGTTCTGCGTCCAGTAGGTGCCGTACTTCCCACCGGTCGCGTACCCGACACCGATTTCGGTGAGGCCGCAGTTCATGATGTTCTTGCGGTGTCCCTCACTGTTCATCCACCCCTGGACGACCGCTTCGGCGTCACGGTAGCCCGCGGCGATGTTCTCGGCCGCGCTCCGGTACTGGTAGCCAGCGGCGCTCATCCTGTCGAACGGCGACTTGCCGTCGGGGTTGGTGTGGTCGAAGTAGTCGCGCTTGGCCATGTCCTCGCTGTGCGCCTGCGCGACCGCGTTGAGGGTGTCGTTCGCGGTGAGCGCCTTGCAGCCGCCCCCGATCCGCTCCTTGTTCGTCAGGCTGACGACCTGGGCGATGAACGAGCCGGTACCCGAGGAGGAACTGCTGCTCGTCGGCGCCGACGTCCGGGTGGTCCTCGACGTCTCCGTGGTCCGGGACGTCTCCGTGGTCCGGGACGTCGTCGAGGTCGCCGTCGTCGAGGACGTCGACGCGGAGCTGCTCGTGCTGACGCTGCCGGTCGTCGGACGGCCGATCGTCGGGCGACCCGTCGGGCGGCTGATCGTCGGACGGCCCGTCGGACGGCCCGTCGGCGGGACCTTTCCGGTCCAGGTGGGACGCCAGGTGGGGACGGGGATGCCCGGAGGGCGCTGCGTGGGCATGGTCCCCGACGGGCGCGTGGGGCGCTGGTGGTGTCCCCGCGACGAGGTCTTGGTGGTCGAGGCGGTCACCGGGCCCGGCGTGGCCGATGGGTCGGCCGGCTCTTCCGTCGCGTCGACGGATCGCCGCGGCACCTGCATGGCGTTCCCGGCACGTCCGCCCAGGGACTGGCCCTCTTGGACGTCCGTGACCGCCGAACCCGTCAAGGTGATCGCTTGACTCTGACGGGGCGAGCGGGCGGCGTAGGCGCCGGTGGCGGCGATGGCCACCGCTGAGGGGATCGCAACGGCCAAGGCCAACCGCCGTGGAACCCGGGTGTTCGTCCGATGCTTGGAAGTCACGGAAGAAGTTAGTCACCGACCGTTTCAAGACCGTTCGAACGCCAGGTTAAGCACCTGTGAGAAGCCGCGTCAGCCAACCAGGAAGGACGTTGGTCCCACGGCCGTCACACGGATCACCGCCTGTCCGGCCTCGTCGGACGCCGCCAGATCGACTTCGGCGACGATGCTCCAGTCATGATCATGGTCCGGGTCGTCGAGGACCTGGCGGACGAGCCAGACACCGGGCCGCCCTTCGGGGGCTGTCTCGACGATGAGCAGACGCGGCCCTCTGGCGTCGGGGCCGGTACCGATCTCGGCGTGGGCATCGAAGTAGTCCTCCACCGCGTCGGCCCAGGCGTCCTCGTCCCAGCCGTTCGCGGCGTCCAGCTCCCCGAGCTCGGCGTACCGGCCGAGGGCCGCGAGTTCGACCCGGCGGAACATCGCGTTGCGCACGAGGACCCGGAACGCCCGGTGGTTGGCCGTGACCGGAGGGGGACCGGCGTCCGCGGCCCGCCGTCCGGCGTCGCCCCGGTCCTCGCCAGGATCCCGCAGGGCCTCCCACTCGTCGATCAGGCTGGAGTCGACCTGGCGGACCAGCTCCCCCAGCCACTCGGTCAGATCCTCGAGATCCTCGGTGCGGGCCTCGTCGGGGACGGTCTGCCGCAGGGCCTTGTAGGTGTCGGCGAGATATCGCAGCACGAGCCCCTCGGAGCGGGCGAGCCCGTAGAAGGAGACGAACTCCGAGAAGGACATCGCGCGCTCGAACATGTCACGCGCCACGGACTTCGGCGACAACTCGAAGTCCGCCACCCACGGATGCCCCTGCCGGTATATCTCGAACGTCGCCGCGAGAAGCTCCGCGAGGGGCTGCGGGTAGGTGACGGACTCCAGGAGCTCCATCCGCTCGTCGTACTCGAGACCGTCCGCCTTCATCTGGGCGACGGCCTCACCCCGCGCCTTCGACCGCTGTGCCATGAGCACCTGGCGGGGATTGTCGAGCGTCGACTCCAGGACCGACAGGACGTCGAGGGCGTACGCCGGGCTCTCGACGTCCAGGACCTCCAGGGCGGCCAGGGCGAACGGCGACAACGGCTGGTTGAGCGCGAAGTCGGCCTGGAGATCGACGGTGAGACGGAGGGTTCGTCCGGTGATGTCGGGTTCCGGCAGACGCTCCACGACCCCCGCGGCGAGAAGGGCACGCAGGACGGCGATCGCCCGCTTGAGGTGGAGGCGCTGACGTGCCCGGGGCTCATGGTTGTACTCAAGCAGTTCCCGCGCGGCCGCCACCGGATCGCCGGGGCGGGCGATCAGGTTGAGGATCATGGAATGGCTGACGGAGAAGCTCGACGTCAGCTGCTCCGGCTCGGACCCGACCAGTTTGTCGAAGGTCGTCCGGCTCCAGGTGAGCGCGCCGTCCGGGGCCTTCTTACGCACGATCTTGCGACGCTTCTTCGGGTCGTCACCGGCCTTGGCGAGGGACCGCTGGTTGTCGATCTCCCAGTCGGGGGCCTGGACGACGACGGTCCCCGCCGTGTCGAACCCCGCGCGTCCCGCCCGGCCCGCGATCTGGTGGAACTCCCGGACCCGCAGGTGGCGCATCCGGACACCGTCGTACTTCGACAACGAGGTGAACAGCACGGTGCGGATGGGGACGTTGATGCCGACGCCGAGCGTGTCCGTACCGCAGATCACCTTGAGCAGTCCCGCCTGGGCGAGCTGTTCGACGAGCCTGCGGTAGCGCGGGAGCATCCCGGCGTGGTGGACGCCGATCCCGTGGCGGACGAGGCGGCTCAGGGTCTTGCCGAACCCTGAGGTGAACCGGAACCCGCCGATCATCTCGGCGATCGCGTCCTTCTCGGCCCGCGTGCAGACGTTGATGCTCATCAGCGCCTGGGCGCGCTCGATCGCGGCGGCCTGGGTGAAGTGGACGACGTAGACCGGGGCCTGACCTGTGGTGAGCAGTTCCTCCAGGGTCTCGTGCAGAGGTGTCATCGCGTAGTGGAAGAACAGAGGCACAGGACGCTCGCCCGTGGCGATCCAGGCGGTGGGACGACCGGTGCGGCGGGTGAGGTCCTCGCGGAAGAAGGAGACGTCGCCGAGGGTGGCCGACATGAGCAGGAACTGGGCCTGCGGGAGTTCCAGGAGCGGAACCTGCCACGCCCACCCGCGATCCGGCTCGCTGTAGAAGTGGAACTCGTCCATGATCACCAGGCCGACGTCCGCCTGCGTCCCCTCCCGCAGGGCCTGGTTGGCGAGGACCTCCGCGGTGCAGCAGATGATGGGGGCCTCGGCGTTGACGCTGGCGTCGCCGGTGAGCATGCCGACGTTCTCCGCCCCGAACGTCGCACAGAGGGCGAAGAACTTCTCCGACACGAGTGCCTTGATCGGCGCGGTGTACACGCTGCGACGTCCCTCGGCGAGCGCGGTGAAGTGCGCCGCGGTGGCGACGAGGCTCTTCCCCGACCCGGTGGGGGTGGCGAGGATGACGTTCGCCGCCGACACGAGCTCGATCAGGGCCTCGGACTGCGCCGGGTACAGCTCGATGCCGGTGGCCCCGGCCCACGTGGTGAAGGCGTCGAACAGGGAGTCGGGGTCCGGCTCGGCGGGGAGCAGGCTGGCCAGGGTGACTGACGTGTCGGTGGACATCACCGTCCATGCTCTCGCACCGGCCCCGGCGCCGGGCAGGGGACACCGCGCGGGCTCACGATTCGTCCACAGGCCGGATCCTTCGTCCCGTTGTCCACAGGCCGGGGCACGACGGCGGACGCCGAGCGGCCAGGACGCCCAGAATCGTTCCCACGATCAGGGGACGGTGATGTTGACCATGGGAGACGGTCCGGGGTCCTCCGGGATCCGGGCGGGCTGCGTCACCGTCCGGTTGACGGTGGTCGACCCGTCCCGCACCGGGGCGACGGCCGACATCGAGGTGTCAGCGGCGCCGGGCAC
>JAUPKQ010000145.1 GCA_030837345.1 Actinomycetota bacterium
CCGTGAGCTCGGGGACCAGCGGCTTGCGCGCCTCGGTGGAGGTGGTCAGGGGCACGTCGCTCGACGACGATGCCGCAGCCGCGCGGGAAGCCCCCGCCCCGGACGCCGCTCCCGAGGTCGGAGCAGGAGATCCGCTGCCTGGGAACGAGCAGGCGGTCAGGGCGAGCACGGCACCCACCACACCTGCGGATACGAGACGGCCACGACAGCAGATCATGATTCTCCCTCGGCGAATCTATTGACCGAGGCAACGTAACGAGACGCCAGACCGCGGCTGTCCCGCACTCGTCATCAGGACCCGATCAGCCCAGTCCGTTCGTCGTTCCGTCGGCTCAAACCGACACGATCGTGTCGGATCCAGCCGACGGAACGACAGCCCGCGCTCAAGGTGCGTGGTCGACGTCGAGTCGGTGAGGAGGTCAGTCGAGCTCGATCAGTCCGATGAACAGCCGGGGGAGCGCCTCGGTGAGGAAGGTGTTGTCGGCGGTGAGGGGGCGTCCGTGGATGACGTTCTCCTTGAACGCGGCGTTGTACAGGGCGAGGACCGCCCGGACGACGTCACTGACGGGGACGGCGAGCGTCACCCCGATCCGGGCGACGAACCGTTCGACATGCGTTTCGAGGTCTTCGTGGGCGATGCGCATGGTCTCGATGACGCGAGGGCGCAGATCCGGCTGGCGCATCGCCTGTAACTCGATCTCGCTCATCAGGGCGAACCAGCTGGCGTCGTCGGAGTGGGTCGTCACGTAGGCACGGACGATCGCGGTGAGCGCCTCGCGCACGGACCGGGGGTCGTTCGGTGACACGTTGTCGCCGACGCTCGCCAGGGCCTCGGCGAACCGCTGACGGCGGATCTCGGTCTCCACGAGGAGGACCTCCAGGAAGAGGTCTTCCTTGACGGCGAAGTTCGAGTAGAAGGCGCCTCGGGTGAACCCGGCGCGTTCGCAGATCAGCTCCACCGGGGTGTCCCGGATGCCCCGTTCGGCGATGACGTCGCGCGCGGCCTCGACCAGGCGGCGGCGGCTCTCCTCGCGCCGTCGGGTCGTGCGCGTCACCCCGGGCGTGCCGTAGCCCAGGTCGGATGTGCCCGTGATGGTTCCTTCTCCTCTTCGTTCGACGGCTCGCCCCGGCGGATCGTTCGATGGAACGACCGGACGCGCCCCCATGATGACGGAGCGTCGTCCCTTCCGTCTGTCAGCCGGAGGGCTGGACGGCGGGGGCAGCGTATTCGATGCATCGTGTCTTGGATACAGACTGTTTTAGATACACTGCGTCTCGATCTTAAGTGGTTGTCGGTTCGGGAGGGTCTGTGTCCTCGGTGCTGTATGCACTGGGCCGACGTATGGCAAAGGCGCGATATGTCGTTCTCTGTGTCTGGCTAGTTGTTCTTCTCGTCGCCGGAGCCGGTGGAATCGGGATGCTCGTCGGTGGTCCCGACGACACCTTCCGCCTGCCCGGCCAGTCCTCCCAGGAGGCTCTCGACCGTCTGTCCCACGTCTTTCCGCAGATCAGCGGCACGTCCGCACAGATCCTCGTCGTCGTCGACCGGGGGTCTGTCCGGACGTCGGCGGTGCGCGAGGCCGTCGCCGACGCCGTCCGGCAGGCCGAGGCGATCGACGAGGTCGAGGTCGCCGTCAACCCGTTCGGCAAGGACGGCGACACGAAGGCCGGGAGCACCAAGAAGGACGCGAGCGGCTCCAAGGACGGCAGCTCCAAGGACAGCGAGAACGCCTCCGAGGTCAAGGAGGCGATCAGCGGCGACAACCGGGCGGCGCTGATCTCGATCTTCCTCTCCGTGAACAAGGTCGAGTCCACGGACCCGATCCGTGGCAAGTTGAGCACCGTCGGAACGGACCTCCAGAAGGCCCTGGCGAAGACTCTCGGCTCCCACGTGACGGTTCACGTCGGGGGTGAGGCGTTCGCGGACCGCATCCCCCACCTCAGCCCGACCGAGGGGATCGGCCTGGTCATCGCCTTCGTCATCCTCATGGTGATGTTCGGGTCCCTGGTCACCGCGGGGGTGCCGATCGTCACGGCCATCGTCGGCGTCGGGGTGTCCTACGGGTTTATCTACACCGTGATGCGGTGGACACAGATCTCGTCGACGGCGCCCATGATCGCCGTCATGATCGGGCTCGCCGTCGGGATCGACTACGCGCTGTTCATCCTCTCCCGGCACCGCGACCAGTTGCGCGACGGTCTCGACGTCACCGAATCGATAGCCCGCGCCACGGCGACCGCCGGGTCGGCAGTCGTCTTCGCGGGCCTGACCGTCTTCATCGCGTTCGTCGGCCTCTTCGTCCCGGGCATTCCCTTCCTCACCCGGATGGGTCTCGCGGGGGCGTTCGGTGTCCTCGTCGCGGTGGCGGTCGCCCTCACCGCACTTCCCGCGATGATGGCGATCATTGGCGAGCGGCTGCGTCCGCGCGCCCGCCGGCGGCGCCCCTGGCCGGGCCGCCGCCGTCCGGCAGCCGAGAAGCCAGCTGAGGAACCGGCCGCCGAGAAGCCAGCCGAGGAACCGGCCGCCGAGAAGCCAGCCGAGGAACCGGCCGAAGGGCACAGGATCGCCCGCGCCTGGCTGGCCGTCGCGACGCGGTTCCCCCTGATCACCATCGTCGTCATCGTCGCGGGCCTGGCCGTGTGCACGCTGCCCGCGAGGAACCTCCAGCTCGCCCTGCCCAACAACGGGACCGGCGACCCGGGAACCCCCGCCAGGGTGACGTACGACACCGTCAGCGAGCACTTCGGCCCTGGTTACAATGCGCCGCTCCTCGTCATGCTCGACGTGCTCGCGACGAACGATCCGATCGGGGTGACGAAGGCCGTCGCGAGGACGGTCGAGAAGGTGCCCGGCGTCACCGTCGTCCAGCTGGCGACGCCCAACAAGTCAGGTGACACGAGCATCATCGAGGTGATCCCGGACTCGCCGGGTGACTCGCGGGCGACGGGGGAGCTCGTCCACCGCCTGCGGGCGCTGGCGCCGTCGATCCGTCACGATCACGGCGTCGAGAGCTGGGTGACCGGTTTCACCGCCGTGACGATCGACATCTCCTCGGTTTTGAGCCGGGCTCTGCTGCCCTTCCTCGGCATCGTCGTCGGGCTGTCGTTGCTGCTGCTCACCATGGTGTTCCGGTCGATCGCCATCCCGGTGAAGGCGTCGGTCGGGTACCTGTTGTCGCTGGGCAGCGCGTTCGGGGCGACCACCTACGTCTTCATCGACGGCCACGGCGCGAGCGCTCTGCGCGTCCAGCACGTCGGCAGCGTGATCAGCTTCCTGCCGATCATTCTGATGGGGGTCCTCTTCGGCCTCGCGATGGACTACGAGATGTTCCTCGTCTCGCGCATCCGTGAGGACTACGTCCGGCGGAAGGACGCGAAGGGCGCGATCAGCGAGGGTTTCATCGCAGCCTCGCGTGTCGTCGTCGCGGCGGCCCTGATCATGTTCGGCGTGTTCGTCGCCTTCGTCCCCGAGGGCAGCGCGACGATCAAGCCGATCGCGTTCGCGTTGAGCGTCGGGGTCTTCGTCGACGCCTTCGTCATCCGGATGACGTTCGTTCCGGCCGTCCTCGCCCTGCTCGGTGACGGCGCCTGGTGGCTGCCCGGCTGGATCGACCGCCGGCTGCCCGTCCTCGACGCCGAGGGCGACGGCATCGAACGGGAGCTCCGCCTCGCAGACTGGCCGGAGCCCGGCGTCACCGACGTCGTCGCGGCCCGCGGGCTCACCCTCGTCGCGGACGACGGGAGCCGGGCGATCGACGGCTTGTCCTTCCGGCTCGCGCCCGGCCGGGTCCTCGTCGTCGAGGGAGCGCGGCCGTGCGGGAAGTCCGCGCTGTTGCTCGCCCTCGGCGGCCACGTCACGACGATCGACGGCGACCTCAAGGTCGGCGGCGACGTCCTGCCGCAGCACAACCGGCGGGCCCGGCGTCGTGTCGCGCTCATCCCCGCCGACCACACGGTCGACGTCGCCGCCGAGATCCGGCGGGCCACGGACGACGGCCTCCCGCTCGTCCTCGTCGACGACGCCGACCGTGTCGTCCACCCCGACCGGCGGCGGGCCCTCGCCGCCGTCCTTCGCGAACTCGGCACCCGCGGCGGGCCTGCGCCCGCCGTCGTCCTCACCTGCCAGGACCGCGCCGGTCTCGCCGACATGCTCGACGAGATCGCCCTCGACACCCTTCTGCTCGTCCCTGACGCCGTGGAGGCATGCTCATGAGCTTCGTGCCCGGCCGCTGGATGCGGTCGATCCGCGCGACCGTGCCCCGTCCGTCGCTGCCTGCGGGATCCCGCCGCCGTGCCGTCGCGACGTGGGGTGGGCTCCTCACCGTCCCCCTGCTCGTCGCGGGGCTGCTCGCCTGGGCGTTCGGGGGCGGGCTCCAGGGCCGGGACGCCGTCGCCGCTGTCGTCAACAACGACGAACCGGTCACCGTCGAGGGGCGGACCGTGCCGCTCGGCCGCCAACTCGCCCAGACCCTCGTCCACGGCGACGACCGGCGCTACCGCTGGGTTCTCACCAACGACGCCGACGCGGGCGAGGGCCTGAAGAACGGCGACTACGCCGCTGTCGTCACGATCCCGGCGGAGTTCTCGCGCCTCGCGACGTCCGCCGCGACGACCAAGGACCCCCTGACGGCGGCCTCCGGCGTCATCACCGTGGCGACCTCCCGCGACACCGCCGTCGCCGACGCCCTCGTCAGCAAGGACGTCGCGACCGCCGCCGCCTCGGCCACCGCCGACGAGGTCCTCCAGACCTACCTCGACAACGTCTACATCGGGTTCACGACGATCCACGGCAAGATCGGTGAAGCGGCGGACGGCGCCGTCAAGCTCGCCGACGGGACCGGCCGGGCGAGCGACGGCTCCCGGCAGGTCGCCAAGGGGACCGGTGACCTGACCGTCGGCCTGGGAGCGCTCGCCAAGGGCGCGGGCCAGGCGGCGTCGGGGGCGACGACCCTCAGCACGGGCGCGCAGAAGCTCAAGACCGGGACGGCGCAGCTCGCCACCGGGGCGGGCCAGCTCGCCACGGGGACGAAGCAGCTCAGCGCCGGGGCGGGCCAGCTCGCCACCGGCCTGGACACCCTCGCGACGAAGACCGCCGAGATGCCCGAGCAGACCCGCCTGCTCGCCGACGGCGCGCGCCAGGTCGCCGACGGCAACGCCAAGCTCGCCGACCAGGTCGTCCCGGTCGCCGACAAGGTGATCACCGTGATCGACGCCGTTCCGGATCTCGATCACGAGGCGGGCAAGCTCGACAAGGTCGTCAAGGAGTGCGCGAACCTCGTCGCCGCCGCCAAGGATGCCGCGAAGGACGCCGCTGCGAAGGATCCCGCCGCGAAGGACGCCGCCAAGACGGTCACCGTGCCGAAGGACCTCTGCGATGACGTCAAGGAGGTGACGTCGGAGCTGCAGCAGGCGGCGGGGACCGTCGAGAAGAAGAAGAAGGACGTGCGCGGACAGATCGTCGTGCTCCGGGACGGCGTCGTCGCGCTGAAGAAGGGATCCGCCCAGGTCGCGGACGGGAACGAGAAGCTCGCCGACGCCGCGCCCGCCCTCGTCGACGGCATCGGGCAGGCGGCGACGGCCGGTCACCAGCTCGCCACCGGCGCGAAGAGCGCGGCGACCGGCGCGACCCAGCTCGCCGGGGCGAGCACGAAGGTCGCGACGGGGACGGCGGACCTCGCCTCCGGGACCCGGACCCTCGCGGGTGCCGTCACCAGCATCTCCTCCGGATCGTCGCAGGCCGTCACCGGCGCCCGGCGCCTGCGCACCGGAACCCGGGACCTCGCGAGCGGTCTGAAGGAGGTCGACCAGGGCGCCGACACGCTCGCCGGAGGCCTCGACTCCTCCCGGGGACAGGTCCCCAGCTACTCCGAGGGAGAACGAGAGCACCTCAAGCAGGTCGCGGCGGCCCCCGCCCTCGTCGACGACGAGAGCGGCGACGTCGTGCGCAGCATCACCGGGAGCTTCTTCGTCGTGATCGCGCTGTGGATCGGGGCGATGGCGACGTTCGTCGTCCGCCGCGCCGTGCCCGCCGGGACCCTGACGTCACGGGCCCCGACGGCCCTCCTCGTCCTCAGGGGCGTCGCGCCTGGTCTCGCCGTCTCCGCCGCCGGCGCCGCCGTGCTCGGCGCGGGTCTCGGGACCTACCTCGGCCTCGGGGCCGGGCGGTGCGCCCTCGTCGCGGGCGCCGCCGTCCTCGCCGGGATCATGCTCACTCTGTGCAACCAGGGGCTCGTCGCGTTGTTCGGGAGGTACGGCCGCCTGACCGGGGTCGCCGTCCTCGTCGTCACCTCGGCGGTCAGCATCGTCTCGGCGACCCCGGCCGTGGTGAGGGGGCTGGAGTCCTTCTTCCCCACGCACGACGCGGTGACGGTGATCCGTTCGGCCATCGACGGCGTCGGCGTCGCGCCAGCCCTGGCGAAACTGCTCATCTGGACGCTGATCGGTGTGGTGACCATCGCCTACGTCACCGAGCGGAAACGATCCCTGCCCCGATCGATGCTGCGGCTGGAACCCGGCCGCCGTGAGCCCCTGGCTCTGTCCCCGTCGACGAACCCCCTTCCCCTCCTTCCGCCCAGCGTGATCGACCTGGATCAGGGGACGCGCCAGCCGACTGAGGCTGAGGCTGAGGTGCCTACGCGGAGGTGATGCTCGGCCCC
>JAUPKQ010000146.1 GCA_030837345.1 Actinomycetota bacterium
AGATCACGTGAAAAGTGGGGGTAAAGTGGGGTCCCGAGCTGTTCGCTCGGGCAAACCCACAGGTCAAGCTCCCGCGACTGGACTCGAACCAGTAACCTGCCGGTTAACAGCCGGACGCTCTGCCGATTGAGCTACGCGGGATCGGCGAACTGCACTCTATCAAAACCTTCGGGCTCTGCTCGCCAGGGTTGCCGGACACCGGCGTGGCACGCCGTCAGACTCCCGGGGGCAGGCCCGCGTCGTCCCGGAGCCGGGCGCGGGCACGCTCGACGGCGGCGGCCACGTCGGGGTCGGTCATCCGGACGCCGGGGGTGGGCGCGGCCTGGGTGAGGAGTGTCCCGTCGGCGGCCTTGCGCAGCGCCACCCTGACGGAGCGACCGCCCGGCACGGCGGCGTCCGCGCTGGTCACGACCGAGGACCGGACCCGTTCGTGCACGACCTCGGGGAGGAAGGACTCCCCGGCGAGCTCCAGGGGGACCGGGTGGGGCCGGCCGATCCACCAGACGGCGAGCATTCCCGAGTCGCGGTCCCAGGCGACGTGGTCGACGTCCGTCCAGGAGCGGTCCAGACGGGTACCGGTCGGCAGCACGGCGCGAAGGCCCGCGGGTGTCGCGACGGCCCACCCGGCCCCCACCAGGGACGACCAGGCGAGGACCCGGTCATCCACGGCCAGCCCGAGTAACTCGCGGGCCTCGTCGGGCAGCGGCGGACGACGGCCCGTCCACACTCCGCCCCGCCGGAAGAGTCTCATCCCGGAAGACTACGGCGAGCGTCACTCCCGGGTGGTCTCGCGCTGCTTGAGAACCCCGCCCGACCCGTAGGCGGGCGGCGCGTTCCACTTCTGGCTGAAGGCGCCGCTGCACGAGTTCATGACGAGGCGTGACCAGTTGCCGGCCACCGTGACCAGGTCGAGGCATCGGCCGTCGGAGCCGACGAGCGTGTACGAGGTCGTCCGGGAGCCGGTGTCATTGTTGGCGGTCCACCGTTGATCGGTCCGGTACGAGCTGCACACCTCGGTGGTGACGTAGCCGCTCGGGGAGGACGGCAGGGTCAGGCAGTAGGTGGTGGCGGACGGGCTCGTCTGGAACTGGCGGCTGACCGTGTCCCAGATCCATCGCTGGTTCCAGGTGACGGGGTGGCTGGGGTCCTGCTTGCAGGGATAGGTGATGAGGTAGTCCCAGTTGACGTTCTGGTTCGTGACGTCGAGACAGCGGCCGTACTCGTGGTAGTTGACGAACTGGAAGGTGCTCGCCCCCGCGGCCCCGGCGCCGACCGTCGGGTCGGGCGTCCAGGTGTGCGCGGACGAGCAGTTGACCAGGACGACGCGGGTCCCGGCCTGGCTGGGGTTCTGGCCTGCGAGGCAACGGCCCCACAGCCCGGTTCCGTCGGGCCGGAGGGCCTCGAACTGGCCGTTGTCGTTGTAGCTCCACTTCTGGCCGTTGCTGGCGTCGCACGCCTGGAAGGTCACCTCGGGGGTCGCGCTGCCGCCGAGCGGCCAGTAGGAGCGAGGTGCACGCGCGGTGACGGCGTTGCGGGCGCCGGCGTCGGTCGTCACCCCGGAGGTGAGGGAGGTGACCTCGCCGTCGGTCAGCTGACGGCTCCAGACGGCGGCGTGCGCCAGGGATCCGTTCCAGTAGTCGCTGGAGGGCGTGTTGGGCCAGGTTCCCCGTTTGCCCCATCCGAGGTGCCAGTACCCGGCGTACGCCTGCGCGGTCGTCTCCGGCCCGGAGGCGACGAGGGCGCCGTCGACGTAGAGCCGTTGCCCGGCCGCCCCCAGCGACGCGGTGACGGTGTGCCAGGCCCCGTTGTCGTAGCCGAGCGGCGAGCGCACCGTCTTCCGGCCGCCGTGGCTCACCCCGAAGGTGATGCGGCCGCTTGAGTCCATGTAGAGATGGCGGTCGTAGGTGTTCCCCGTAGTGTCGATCTTGTTGTTGTAGGAGAGGATCATGCCTTCGGCGGTCGTCTTGAACCGTGTGGTGACGGTGAACGGCGCCGGCCCGGGGTCCGGCTCGTTGAGGGTCGCGTTCATCCGGGCGTTCGATCCGTTGAGGCTGACGGCGGTGGAGCCGGAGAAGGGACCGGACGCCCCCGTGGTGACGTTGACGAGGTTCAGGTCGTTGTTCCGCGCCGTGACGACGTCGTCGCCCGGTTGCCCTCCGGTCGAGGCGTCGACGCACATGCCCCCCGACCCGGGAGCGGACGAGCTCTGGGTGATGGCGAGGACCAGGCCGTAGTCGGCCCGGTAGGCGAACTGCTGCTCGACAGACTCGTCGTCGCAGGGCTGGAGCCTCAGCTGGTCACCCGGGGAGGGGGTGACGGACGGCGCCGCCCAACAGAGGCCGGAGTTGCCGGCGATCGGCCCGCCGAGGGTCCCGGAGTCGGTCGCCTGGAACCCGTAGACGACCTCGACCGCGCGGTTCCCCAAGGAGGAGGACATTCCGGCGCCGCCGGACCCCGTCGCCCTCGACTCGATGAGGGCGTACAACGGGGGCTCGGACGGACCGGTGCCCGGGATGCATCCGAGGGCGTTGGACGCGCGCCACGCCTTGGTCTGACGGGCGGGGTCGATCGTGAAGTACCTGACGGTCACCGTGTAGCTGACATCCGCGCCCGGGCCGCTGCCGCCGCTCATCGTCCCGGTGAGGGGGGACGCCGTGGTGTAGCACGGCAGCATCGTCAGGTCACCGATCAGGCCGAGCCCTGGTTGCGCGGACTTCGCCGAACGCAGTGCGCTCATCCCCGCCTGCAGGCCCGACTCGGCGGCGTGCAAGGTGCGGGCGGCCTTGGCCTCGTAGGCGGTGGGCACGGTGTCGCTCAGCACGACCCCGAGCAGGGCGGTCGACAGCATCATCGCGATGAGCATGCACATGACGACGAAGAGCATCGCCGCGCCGCTCTCGCCGTCCCGCCGGGCGAGCGCGCGGACGGCGACCCGGCGGCGGAGGGCCGGTCGCCACGCCGTCGGCGGAACCTGACGACTCATGCTCGTGCCACCTCCGTGCAGACACTGCTCCCGGACGCCCCGGTGAAGTTGCGGACCGTGAAGGCGCTGCTGCTGGACACCGAGGGCTGGCCGAGCTGCCTGACGAGCAGGTCGATCGTCACCACCGGCTTGGCATGGACGGAGTTGGCCTGGAGGACCACGAACGGAGGCCGGGTCGCCAGGTCGTTACGGACGTTGGACGCCACCGTCGTCCAGGTGCTCGGCGAGATCGTCAACGTGTCCCAGGACCTGCGCTGCAACTCACCGGAGGTCGACCGGTAGCGCCACTGGACGCAGGTCGAGGACTCCCCGGCTGCGACGGAGTCAGTGCGCATCTCCAGGTAGAGATCCGTCCCGACCTGGGTCGGCGTGTTGACGGACGACGCGAAGGCCGCCTGGCGGCCGAGGGAGTCCACCACGGTGCGCAGTTCGCCGGTCGCCTTGCTCACCGAACCGGCCGTCGCGGTCGACTTCGTCATCATCATCACCACGGTCATGAACCCGGCGAGCAGCACCGCCATGATCGACATGGCGACGACGAGCTCGATCACGCTGGTCCCGCGGTCCGCTTCGCCCGCCCGCGGGGACGCGCCCCCGCGACCGCGCCCGGCCCGGAGGACCCCCCGCGCGGTCAGCACGTCCCCACCCTGACGGTGACGGTCGCCACGGCGGACTGCACGCCGCTGCTGCTCGTCAGCCGGTAGGAGAAGGCGTCGACTCCGACGAACCCGCCGGTCGGGGTCAGTTTGCCGGTGCCGGAGGAAATGTCGTCCGTCAGGGTGCCGTGGGCCGGTGGAGAGACGATCGTCACCGGGTACGCGCCCAGCGGGCCGGAGTCGTTGCCGAGGAGCGAGACGAGGACGGGCGACCCCGGCGCGGTACAGACCGTGTCGGGCGCCGCGACCGGGACCGTCGTGGACCGCAGGTTGAACAGCGGGTCGATGCTGGGGTCGACAAGGGCGGTCACCGTGTACAGACAGCTCCCTCCGGGGCAGCCGGACCGTTTCCAGGAGACCGCGACGACGACCCGGTACATCGTCGTCGCCGTCCCCGACACCTGGGTGGCCCGGTCGCAGATCCCGCCGGACGCCGGGAGGCGGCAGCTGCCGATGTAGGTCCGCACGACGTACCCCGTGCCGCCGTGGACGACGGCGGGGGTCGTCCCGTCGTCCGCCACCGGGGTCGTCAGCCCCGCGAGGGGGACGGCGAGCGTCGCCGAGCACCCGGACGCCGCCCACGCCTTGTCGGTCATGGAGAGATCCACACCCGCCGGGCGGTTGGCCCACTGTGTGTCGACCGCGGCCTGGGTGCGGCCGGAGAGGAGCGGAGTGCACCCGCTGGCCTCCGGCTGGGGCGACACCCCCCGGACCATCTCCATCGCCTGTGCCGCCACGGACGTCGCGAGCTGGCGGCGTTGCAGGTCGGACGAGCTGCGCATGCCTCCGACGAAGAACAGTCCCGTCGAGGTGGCGAGCACTCCGAGCACGGCCGTCGCGACGATCACCTCGACGAGGCTGAATCCGCCGTCGGGCCAGCGTCGTTCGGCACAGGCGGGAATGGACACCCTCAGGCCGTCGCCCCCGCGCGGCGGGAACTTGAGAGCCCGGGCGGGTGAAGCACCGGGTACGGGACGAACCCCACCCGTCCGGGCGACAGCCGTCCGGGCGGCACCCGTCCGGCCCCGTCGGCACGAAGCGGTGACGGCGGGTCAGGCGGTCAGCCGCCGGTGATGCGGTCGCGCAGGGCCCGGCGGTAGGACTCGGCGGCCATCAGATCGGCGAAGGCCTCCTCCGCCTCCGGTCCGGCCTGGTCGAGCCTCTGCACGCGGCTGTGGAGGTTGCCGATCACCCGGGTGACCTCGACCTCGGCGACCCGCAGGACCACCGACCACGCGTACCGGGCGAGCGCCTCGTCGGTGTCGGCGGGCAACGGCAGGACGGTGAGCTCGCTGACGATCTGGCGCACGGCGTCCGGGGCCGCCTCGGCGACGGCCTCCGCCCAGGCCGACGGCGTCAGGGACCGGGCGACGGCCATGCCGCCCGCTGCCCGGATGGCGTGGTGGACCGTGCGGTAGGCGGGGACCTCGAAAGCGTCCTCCCCGAGCGCGTCCGCGTCCTCGGCGGGCACGAGGTCCGGGACCTGGAGGAGACACTCCAGGGCCTCACGCTCGATCCTCGCCACGGGGTCCCTCGGGTCCGGACGACGCAGGCCGGCCGGGAGGGCCCCTTCCGGGTGATCTTCGTGGCCGGTCGCCCGGCCGCCGGAGGGGCCGGCGCCGGAGGAACGGACCGCGCGGGACGCCTGGGCCACGGCACGGCGGACCGGTTCTGCCTCCATCCCGAGCCACCCGGCGAGCATGCGGGTGTACTCCGGGCGGAGCGAGACGTCACGGATGCGGGCGACCCACGGAGCCGCGGCCCGAAGACCCGCGACCCGGCCCTCGGCGGTGTCGAGATCCAAGGTGGCGAGCGTCGACCTGATCGCGAACTCGACGAGGGGCTGCCGGGACTCCACGAGTTCGCGGACCGCCTCGTCGCCACGGGCCTGGCGCAGCTCGCACGGGTCCATGTTGTCCCGGGCGACGGCGATCGACGTCTGGGCGACGAACCGCTGGTCCTCCTCGAAGGCCCGCAGGGCCGCCTTCTGCCCGGCGGCGTCCCCGTCGAACGTGAAGACGACCTCGGCCCGGGCGTTGGAGCCGTCGTCCCCGATCAGGCGCCGCACGATGCGAATGTGATCGGCGCCGAAGGCGGTGCCGCAGGTGGCGACGGCGGTCTCGACCCCGGAGAGGTGACAGGCCATGACGTCCGTGTACCCCTCGACGACCACGACCTTGCGCAGACGGGCGACCTCTCTCTTCGCCAGATCCAGCCCGTAGAGGACCTGCGACTTCTTGTACAGGACGGTATCGGGCGTGTTGAGGTATTTCGCCTCGATCCGGTCGTCCTCGAACAGGCGTCGGGCACCGAAACCGACGACGTCGCCGGCGAGATCCCGGATCGGCCACACCAGCCGCCCCCGGAAACGGTCGTACAGTCCTCGCTGGCCGCGCCCGGCCAGTCCCGACGTCACCAGCTCGTCCTCCGTGAAGGCCCGGCCGCGCAGGTGACGCAGCAGAGCCTCCCCCGACCGGGGGGCGAACCCGACCCCGAAGCGCACCGCGGCGTCCCGGTCGAAACCGCGCTCGGCGAGGAACCGCCGGCCCGCGAGGGCGTCGGGCGAGGTGGCCAGCTGGTCGGCGTAGTACTCCGCGGCCGTCCGGTGCGCCTCGACCAGGCGCTGACGCTGCCCGACCTGCTCGCGGCGCGCGGGCCCGCGCCCGTCGTCGTCCTCGTACCGCAGGGAGTACCCGAGGCCGGCGGCCAGCCGCTCGACGGCCTCCGCGAAGGTCAGGTGGTCGATCCGCTGCAGGAAGGCGATGACGTCGCCGCCCTCGTCACACCCGAAGCAGTGCCACCGCCCGAGCGGCGGCCTCACGTTGAAGGACGGGGTCTTCTCGTCGTGGAACGGGCAGAGGCCCTTCATCGACCCGATCCCGGCGGCCTTCAGGGTGACGTGTTCCCCGATCACCTCCTCGATGTGCGTGCGCTCGCGGACGTGATCGACATCCTCCCGGCGGATCCTCATCGGCCGGTCCCCCGCGCACGGCGTGCCGGACCACGGGCACTTCGACGGCAGGGGGTCACGCCCGCGAGTCTAGGCCGTGGTCCGGACACGTCCCGTGGGCCCGGAACCCCTCCCCCGGCAGGTGACCGCCCAGAGCCCGGCGTGTACACGGGCGATAGCACGGCGTAGCGATACGTGACCATTTTCCGTGTCTTCGTGAAACCCGGGCGGAGGTCGGACAGACTTCACGACGTGACACCCTTCGCCCCCACCGAGATCCCGGCCAACCGCCCGGTGTGGCTGCTCGATGTGGACGGTGTCGTCAACGCCAGGCACCCGGCCTGGGACCAGCCCTACGCCCAGGGCCACGCCTTCGTGGACGGTGTCACCTACCGGTTGCAGTGGGCACCCGCCCTCACCCGGTTCATCAAGTCGGTGCACAAACGACGCGCCGCGGAGGTGCGCTGGGCGACGACCTGGGTCGACCACGTCCACCAGGTCGAGAGACTGCTGCGGTTGCCGGCGTTCCACACCGCCTTCCGGGGCCTCGGGACCTCCCCCGCCGTCGGGGCGCCGGAGCGCAAACTGGAGGCGGCCCTCCATGTGGTCGAGGTCGAGCGGCGACCGCTGATCTGGACCGACGACGACGCGATCCCGATGGCCGGCGAGGACCGTCGCCGCCTGGAGGACGCCGGTGTCCCCATGCTGCTGCTCGCCCCCGATCCCTTCGAAGGCCTGACTCCCGCCCATCTGGAGGCGATCGAGGCCTTCCTCGCGACCGCGAGGGACCAGGCCGCCGCCCGCTGAGGGGTCAGGCTCCGCCGCCGGGCCAGCCGCTGGGCCGGCCGTCGGGATGCAGGTGCCGGTGCCACGCCCGGGCCCGCGCGTCCGTCAGGGACGAGATCTGGTCCACGACCACCCGAAGGCGCGCGCCGTCGTCCGGGGCCTCGCGCCAGGAGGCGGCGAACACCGGGTCGAGGACGTCGGGTGACCGGTCGCCCACGGCGGCGACGAGATCGGTGAGGATCTCCCGCTGCCGGGCGTAGACGGGCTGACGGCTCTCGACGGTCATCACCCAGACCACGGCGATGCCCTTGAGCACCGTGATCTCGGCGAGCGTCGGGCGGGGGACGACGACATCCGCTCCGTACCGGGTGAGCCGCCCGCCCCCGTACCGGGCCCGGGTCGCGGCCTCCGCCGCCCCCGTGAACCGCCCGATCAGCTGGCTGGTCATGTTCTTCAGCGAGGCGAGGGCCCGGTGGCCTCCGTCGAACCGGTCGGCCCACGCGGGCATCGCGCGCAGCCGCTCCAGGGCCTCCGCGATCTCACCGTCGGCTTGATCCGGCAGGTACCAGGACCGTACCTTCTCGACGATCCGCGCGACCTCGTCCGCGTCACCCAGCGCCCGCGGGTCGAGATGACCTCCGACGATCGCGTCCTCGACGTCGTGGACGCTGTAGGCGACGTCGTCCGCGAGATCCATCACCTGTGCCTCGACGCACCGGCGGCCCGGAGGCGCCGGAGCCCGCAGCCACGCGAAGACGCCGGCGTCGTCGCGGTAGACACCGAACTTGCCCGCCGACGTTCCCTCCGGCCCCCCTCCCTGGGCCCACGGGTACTTCGTGCAGGCGTCGAGACTGGCCCGGGTGAGGTTGAGCCCCGCCGGGCGGCCCTCCGGATCGACGGTCTTCGGCTCAAGGCGGGTCAGCAGGCGCAGGGTCTGGGCGTTGCCCTCGAAGCCGCCGATCCCGGCCGCGATCGTGTCGAGGACGGTCTCGCCGTTGTGCCCGAAGGGCGGATGCCCGAGATCGTGGGCGAGACAAGCGGTGTCGACGACGTCGGGGTCGCACCCGAGCATCTGGCCGAGCTCACGCCCGACCTGGGCGGCCTCCAGGCTGTGGGTGAGGCGGTTGCGGACGAAGTCGTCCGTCCCCGGCCCCACGACCTGGGTCTTCGCCGCGAGCCGCCGGAGCGCCGAGCTGTGGACGACGCGGGCCCGGTCCCGGACGAAGGCACCCCGGCGCGGGTCCTTGGGCGGCTCGGGGACCCACCGCTCGACGTCCGCGCCGGTGTACCCGCTCGCGGCCCCTGCCTCCTCAGCCACCGGACGCCGCCACCTCGGCGGAGCTGACCAGGGCCGCGGCGGTGGCGTCGAGGTCCCGGCTGGTCAGCCAGCCGTCGGGCAGGTGGACCGCGCGGGCCGCGCCGGTGCGCCCCCGCGGACCCTCGGCCGGCGCGCCCGGATACGGCTGGCCGGGATCGAGACCGGAGACGATCGCGTCGAACCCGGCCGCCGACTCGACCAGGCCCAGCCGGGCCCGGACCTCGTGCCCGACGACGTACCCCTTGAGGTACCAGGCGATGTGCTTTCGGATGTCCCGGCAGGCCCGCAGCTCGGCGTCCCCCGGATGCCCCGCCCGGTAGTGCTCGGTCAGCAGCCCGATGTGACGCCGCATCGTGGCGATCACCTCCCCCAGCGCCGGGCGGGCCCGGAACTCCGACCCCGAGAACGCCGCCCCCAGATCGGCGAAGAGCCAGGGCCGTCCCAGGCAGCCGCGACCGACGACCACCCCGTCGCACCCCGTCGCCGCGACCATCCGGACCGCGTCGTCGGCCGACCAGACATCGCCGTTGCCCAGCACCGGCACCGAGGTCACCGCCTCCTTCAGACGAGCGATCGCGGACCAGTCGGCCGCGCCCGAGTAGTACCCGGCGGCCGTCCGGGCGTGCAGGGCGATCGCGGCGACCCCTTCGCCTTCGGCGATCCGCCCGGCGTCGAGGTAGGTCAGATGGTCGTCGTCCACTCCCAGGCGCATCTTGACCGTCACGGGAACGCCCGCCGGTTCCGCCGCCCGTACGGCCCGTGACACGATCGCGGTGAACAGTGAGGTCTTCCACGGGAGGGCGCTGCCGCCCCCGCGCCTCGTCACCTTGGGCACCGGGCAGCCGAAGTTGAGGTCGATGTGATCCGCGCGGTCCTCCTCCACGAGCAGGCGGACAGCGGCCGCCACGGTGTCCGGGTCGACGCCGTAGAGCTGGACGCTGCGGGGGGACTCGTCGGCGTCGTGCGCGATCAGCCGCATCGACTCGTCATTGCGTTCGAGCAGGGCACGGGACGTGACCATCTCACTGACGAACACCCCACGGCCACCGGTCGTCGCCAGGTGCTCGCGGCACAGCCGCCGGAAGGCCTGGTTGGTCACCCCGGCCATGGGGGCCAGGACCACCGGCGTCGACAGCTCATGAGGTCCGATACGCAGCGTCACGTCGGCAGGGGTCACCTCGGCATTGTGTCAACCAGCGCCGACGGCTACCCGCCGCGGCCGGCGGACGGGACGGTCAGAAGATGGCGTAGGCGTCACGCGAGAGGGTGAAACCGTGGCCGCTGTCGGTGTCCTTGCAGGTCACACCGAGTTTCAGGCTGACGCACTCATACGCGCCGCTCCGGACGCCGCTGCCGTAGGCGACGATGGTGGTGCCCTCCAGGACGCTGTCCCCGGCGCACACGAGGGTAGTCCCGGCCCTCGTGACGATCAGGCCCTGCCCGAAGTCGGTCGTGCATGTGGCAGGCGTGCTCGGCGGTTGCCAGCTGCGTTCGGCGATGTCGCACCGGACCGAGCCGGGCCCGATCTCACAGCCGATGTTCTTCGTCGGGGTGGAGAAGCGGTGAGAGCCGGCCGGGAGGGTCCGGATCGGTACCCCGGCGATCGGTGAGGTCCCCGCCGGGGAGGAGGTCGCACTCCTCGTGGGCGGGTTCGTGCCGACGATCTCGGCGAGCGCGTGCCCGACCGCGCCGATCCCTCCGGGACCGTCCGCGGTCCGTGTCGCCGTGTCATCGCCGTCGCCCGTCGAGCAGGCCGCGAGCGACAGAAGGAGGGCCACCGCCCCGGCGGCGCGTCGACGGACCACGCGTCTCCCGGATCCGCGGCGGCCCTCCATCGTCAGCACCCGAGGAGGCGGCCAGCCAGCCATCCCGAGACCTTGCTGATCGACACACGTTCCTGAGCCATGGTGTCCCGCTCACGGATGGTGACAGCGTCATCGTCAAGCGTGTCGAAGTCGACGGTGATGCAGAACGGGGTGCCGATCTCGTCCTGACGGCGGTAGCGGCGTCCGATCGCCTGGGCGTCGTCGAAGTCGACGTTCCAGTGCTGGCGCAGTTCGGCGGCGAGGTCGCGTGCCTTCGGCGACAGCGCCTCGTTGCGGGACAAAGGCAGGACCGCCGCCTTGACGGGCGCGAGCCTGGGGTCGAGCCTCAGCACGATGCGTTTGTCCACCCCGCCCTTGGTGTTGGGGGCGACGTCCTCGTCGTAGGCCTCGACGAGGAACGCCATCATCGAGCGGGTGAGACCGGCCGCGGGCTCGATCACGTACGGCATCCAGCGCTCGCCCTTGGACTGGTCGAAGTACGAGAGGTCGACGCCGGAGTGCTTCGAGTGGGTGGTGAGGTCGAAGTCGGTACGGTTCGCGATGCCTTCGAGCTCACCCCATTCCGAACCGGTGAAACCGAACCGGTACTCGATGTCGACGGTGCGCTTCGAGTAGTGGGACAGCTTCTCCTTCGCGTGCTCGTAGTGCCGCAGGTTGTCGCGGTCGATCCCGAGGTTCACGTACCAGTCGGTGCGGGTGTCGATCCAGTACTGGTGCCATTCCTCGTCGGTCCCGGGCTCGACGAAGAACTCCATCTCCATCTGTTCGAACTCACGGGTACGGAAGATGAAGTTCCCCGGCGTGATCTCATTGCGGAACGACTTGCCGATCTGGCCGATGCCGAACGGTGGCTTCTTGCGGGCCGACTGCTCGACGTTCTTGTAGTTGACGAAGATTCCTTGGGCGGTCTCGGGCCGCAGGTAGTGCAGCCCCGACTCGTCCTCGACCGGGCCGAGGTAGGTCTTCAGGAGGCCGTTGAACATCTTCGGTTCCGTCCAGGAACCCCTCGTACCGCAGTTCGGGCAGGCGATCTCGGCCATCGACGCCGCGGGCCGGTTCTTGCGCTCGGCGAACTGCTCCTCGAGGTGATCGGCCCGGAAGCGCCGGTGGCACGAGGTGCACTCGACGAGAGGGTCGACGAACGCCTCAACATGACCGGAGGCCGCCCACACCTGGCGGGGCAGGATCACCGACGAGTCCAGTCCGACGATGTCGTCCCGGCCCGTCACGGTGGCACGCCACCACTGGCGCTTGACGTTGTCCTTGAGCTCGACCCCGAGCGGTCCGTAGTCCCACGCCGACCGTGTTCCGCCGTAGATCTCCCCGCAGGGGAAGACGAACCCCCTGCGCTTGCAGAGGTTGACGACGGCCTCGAGACGAGCCTCGGACGGCTTGGCAGCCACAGGTACTCCAGCGTGAGGTCAAGGTAGACGACGGCAGGGCGCGGGGTCGGCGCGCGATGTTCCAGGCTACCCGGGTGCCCGGGCTATCCGGACGCCAGATCGTCGTGGATGCGTGCTGAGGGGGTCTCCCGGAGACCACCGGACGGCGTCCAGGACGCCAGGGGCCCCGCGGGATCGTCCGGGGTGACCAGATCTCAAGTAGCTCCCAGGGACGGTCGATCACCCCCAGGAGGATTCACCAGACGAAGGAGGCCCCATGCGTGTCTTTCGGATCGGTTCGATCACGTCACGCCTGATGCTGATGGTGGCCGTGTCCGTCGTCGGGCTCTCGGTCCTCGCCACGCTGTCCTCGATCGAACTCCGCTCGGCGATGAAGACCGAACGCCGGGCGACGATGCGTTCGGTGGTCCAGGAGGCCGTCACGATCGCCAAGGCCTTCCACGCGCAGGAGACTGCCGGGAAGCTCACGCGTGCCGAGGCGCAGGCCCGCACCCTGGAAGCCTTGAACCCCCAGCGTTTCGACCCGAACGGCTACCTGTTCGGGTATACGACCGAAGGCGTCTGCTTCCTCCTGCCGACCAAACCCGAGCGGGTCGGGAAGAACTTCCTCGGGGACAAGGACAAGAAGGGCACGTTCTTCGTCAAGGACCTCATCACCGCCGGGAACGCGCCGAACGGCGGGTTCGTCGAGTGGTGGTTCCCGAAACCGAACGAGAAGGATGCGTCCCCCAAGGAGGGATACGCCCTGACGTTCCAGCCGTGGGGCTGGATGATCGGGACCGGCCTCTACACCGACGACATCCAGGGCGCCTACTACGACCATCTCATCTCGATGCTGCTGAAGTTCGCCCTCCCGGCCGTGCTCATCATCCTCACGATCGGCTTGTTGATCTCCCGTAGCATCACGCGACCGATCACCGCCGCCATCACCAAGATGCGCAGCGGAGACCTCCGGACCCGGCTCGACACCGGGCAGGGCCGCACCGAGATCGATGACCTGTCCATCGCCTTGAACCACACGCTCGACACCGTCGAGTCCGTCGTGAGGGACGTCGTCCGGGCGAGTACGGAGATCCAGAGCAGCGTCCACGATCTGGACGACGCCAGCCGCTCCATCTCGGCCGTCGCCGAAAGCTCCAGTCACCAGGCGGTGGAGGGCAGTACGGCGGCGGAGGCGCTCAGCCAGAACATGGCGGCCCTCGCCGCGGGCTCGGTGGAGATGGAGGCGTCGATCCAGGAGATCGCCAGCAACGCGAGCGAGGCCGCCCGGGTCGCGGCCGACGGCATGACGGCCGCGACATCCACCAATGAGTCGATCAGCCGGCTGGGGGCGTCGTCCGCGGAGATCGGCGACGTCGTCCGGGTCATCAACAACATCGCCGAGCAGACGAAGCTGCTCGCCCTGAACGCGACGATCGAATCCGCCCGGGCCGGGGAGGCGGGGAAGGGCTTCGCGGTCGTGGCCACCGAGGTGAAGGACCTGGCTCAGGGCACGACGACGGCGTCGGAGGACATCGTGCACCGCGTCGACGCCCTGGTGTCGGACACCACTCACGCCGTGCAGGCGATCCAGTCGATCGCGGAGATCATCTCCAACATCAACGACTTCCAGGTCACCATCGCCGGAGCGATCGAGGAGCAGACGAGCACGACCCGGGAGATGGCCCAGGTCGTCTCCGACACGGCGGACAGCGGACGCGCCGTGTCCGCCCTGATCCAGGATGTCTCCCAGGGCGCGTCCCGGACGGAGTCGGGACTGGAGCAGATCCGGCTGCAGACGGAACGGCTCTCCAGCATGGCCGAGGCCCTCGAACGCACCGTCGGCGTCTTCCAGCTGTCGTCCTGACCGGCCTCCCAGAGCGGGCTATCCGGAGGTCATCCCCGAGGCCACCCGAGCCCGGACCCGGCGGCGGCTCCGATCGGCGGCCCGGCGACCTCATCCTGCGACCCGGCGGCGGCCCGGTCGACGGCACCGCCGTAGCGACGGTCCCGGCTGGCGTACTCGTCGATCGCACGCCACAGCACGCGGCGGTCGACGTCGGGCCACAGGACGTCGAGGAAGACGAGTTCGGCGTAGGCCGACTGCCACATCAGGTAGTTCGACGTCCGCAGCTCGCCCGACGAGCGCAGGAACATGTCGACGTCCGGCATATCGGGTTCGTAGAGGTACCGGGCCACCGTGCGCTCGTCGACCCGCCCCGGGTCGAGGCGCCCGGCGGCGGCCTCGGTCGCGATCGCCCGGACGGCGTCGGCGATCTCGGCACGGCCGCCGTAGTTGATGCACAGGGTCAGGGTGAGGACGTCGTTGTCCTTGGTGAGTTCCTCGGCGGCCTCGAGCTCATTGATCACGCTGCGCCACAGCCTCGGCCTGCGACCCGCCCAGCGCACCCGGACGCCCCACTCGTTGAGCACCTCCTTGCGACGGCGGATCACATCGCGGTCGAAGGCCATGAGGAAACGGATCTCCTCGGGCGAACGACGCCAGTTCTCGGTCGAGAACGCGTAGGCCGACAGATGCCGCACCCCGATGTCGATGGCCCCGGCGACGACGTCGAGGAGGGCGCCCTCCCCCATCTCGTGGCCCTTGGTCCGGGGAAGGCCACGCTGGTTCGCCCACCGCCCGTTCCCATCCATGATCACCGCCACGTGCCGGGGGATCAGCTCCGGGGGAAGGGCGGGAGGACGGGCGCCCGACGGGTGCGGCGGGGGCGGCACCGGAGCGTGCCGTTCCCGCTGAGCACGACGGACGGCGCGACGACGCACGACCACGACGAAACCTCCCTAACCGTTCTCGATCGCTGAACTCTAGCCCGGGGTCGTTCCGTTCACCGCACAGGGACGACCCGCCGGACGAGGACCCTCGCCCCGGCCTCGCTCCACCAGGCGCAAGGAACGCACCTGACGTTCGAGGTGCCACTGGACGTACGCGGCGATGATGCCGCTCGCCTCACGGCGTCGGCGCTCCTCGCTGCCGTCGGCGGCCGGCCAGTCCCCGGTGAGCAGGGCTGCCAGCAGGTCCAGCGTGTCACGGTGCGGCGCGACCGAACCGGCCGGGCGACACAGCGGGCACACGCTCCCTCCGGACGCGACAGAGAGGGCGAGGTGCGGACCGGCGGCACCGCACCGGGCACAGTCGGTGAAGGACGGCGCCCACCCGGACACGGCGAGAGCCCTCAGCAAGAAGGCGTCCAGGACCAGGCCCGGATCGTGGCTTCCCTCGGCGAGCACCCTCAATCCCCCGGCGAGCAGGAGGAACAGCTGCAAGGACGGATCACCCTCGGCGTTCGCGAGACGGTCGGCGGTCTCGAGCATCGCCGTCCCCGCCGTGTACCGGCCGTAGTCCCCCGCGATCTGGAGACCGAACGCGCCAATCGTCTCGACCTGTGTGACGACGTCGAGCGAGCGCCCTTCGTACAGCTGGATGTCGATGAGCATGAACGGCTCGACCCGTGATCCGAGCCGGGACCTGGTCTTGCGGACCCCCTTCGCCACCGCCCGCACCTTGCCCCGCTCACGGGTGAGCAGCGTGACGATGCGGTCGGCCTCCCCGAGCTTCTGGGTGCGCAGGACGACGGCCTCGTCCCGGTAGAGACTCACCGTGATCCCGTCGGAGGCTCCGCCGGACCGATCGCGGCCAGGACGGCGTCCAGCAGCCCGGGGAAACGTTCCTGGAGGTCCTCGCGACGGAGGCGGACGAAGCGGTTGCGGCCTTCGAGGCGGGTCCGCGTCAGCCCCGCCGCCCGCAGGACCTTGAAGTGGTGGGAGAGCGTGGACTTGTGCAGTTCGACGGGGAATCCGGCCGGCGAGCAGCTTCGCTCGGTGTCGGTGACGGCGAGCAGCCCGACCATCCGGAGCCGCACGGGGTCCGCGAGGGCGGCGAGCACCTCCTCCAGCTTCAGCTCGACGACCGACGGACCGGGGAGAAACTCCACACCCACCTCACTGTTTGACGATCATCCAACAATTCCCTACGGTTTGATCCGTGTCCAACGATTCTAGGGCAGGCACCTCCCGGACGGTGCGCCCAGGGCTTCTGGCGCTCGGCACCTTCGCCGCCGGAACCGATGCCTTCCTCGTCAGCGGGGTCCTCCCGTCACTCGCGCACGATCTCCACGTCTCGGCCGCCGCCGCCGGGCAGACCGTGACCGTCTTCGCACTGACCTACGCGCTCGCAGCCCCGCTGCTCGCGGTCACCACCCAGCGCCTCGACCGGCGCACGGCCCTGCTCATCGCCCTGGCGCTGCTCACGGGCGCCAACGCCCTCTCGGCGCTGGCACCGACCTTCGCCGTCCTCCTCGGCGCCCGTTTCATCGCCGCGTTGGGGGCCGCGCAGTTCACCCCCCATGCCACAGCCGTCGTCGCCACGACCACTCCGCCGGACCGCCGTGGCCGCGCCCTGGCGGTGCTCGTCGGGGGACTGTCCGCCGGGACGGTCATCGGGCTGCCGGCGGGCACGCTCCTAGGAGGACAAGCCGGGTGGAGGGCCGCTTTCTGGCTCGTGACCGCGATCACAATCGTCGCCCTTCTCGGCACGGCGTGGGGCATGCCCTCTCTCCGGTTGCCGTCCGCGGGGTGGCGCGAGAGGCTCCGCCCGCTGCGCGACCGTGAGCTCGCGCGCCTCCTGGCAACCACCGTGACGACCATGATCGGTCCCTACGCGGTGATGACCTACATCGCCGTCGTCCTCGCCCCGGCCACCGGGGGAAGGGCCTCGATCCTGTCGGCGCTGCTCGTCCTCAACGGCCTCGGCGCCGTGGCGGGCAGCGCGCTGGCCGGTCACCTCGTCGACAGAGCCGGTCCCCGTCCCGTGCTGTCCGCGCAGTTCGCCGCCTTGTTCCTCGGCCTGGGCGGGCTCGCCGCCGGGCGTACGTCCCTTCCGGTGTCCGCCGTCCTGCTCGTGGTGTGGGGGCTGGCCGGCTTCGGGACGGCGGTCGTCCAACAGCACCGCCTGGCCTTGTACGCGGGGCCTTCGGCTCCCCTGGTCCTCGGGTTGAACGGATCGGCGATCTACCTCGGGTCGACCCTCGGCGCGGCCCTCGGCGGCGTCGTCCTCGGCCGTCTGGCGGGGGGAGCGGACGTTCTTCCGGTGATCGCGGCCTTCGTGCTGGTGATACCCCTCGTTCTGTCGGTCCCCCGGGACATGGCCCCTGCCGGGACGCCCGCGGGGCCCGGTCTCTTGGAGGGGCAGGATTCCGCCGGGGGGCGGGGCCCCGGCGGAATCCTGCCCGTACCGGCCTCGGCCGGCACGGCCTCGGTCAGGGGCGGCCGACGGCCCGGTTCACCGCGCTGATGACGGCGTGCAACGAGGCCCGCACGATGTTCGAGCTGATCCCGACCCCCCACAGGACGTGCTCACCGACGGCGCACTCGACGAACGCGGCGGCCGTCGCGTCGCCACCGGCGCTCATCGCGTGTTCGCTGTAGTCGAGGACCCTGGCGTCGACGCCGATCTGCGCGAGGGCGTCCATGAACGCGGCGATGGGTCCGTTGCCACGCCCCTCCAGCGTGACGAGCTCGCCGCCGTCCACGATCTCGACCTCCAGGCGGTCGACGTGGTCGGCGCCGTCACCCTCGCTGGACTGCCGGATGCTCCGCAACGACAGGCGACCCCACGGAGCCTTCGGGGTGGGAAGGTACTCGTCGGAGAAGATCCTCCACAGCTCCTGGGGGGACACCTCACCACCGGCGACGTCCGTGTGCCGCTGGACGACGCGGCTGAACTCGATCTGGAGGCGACGGGGCAGGTCGAGGTGGTACTCGTTCTTCATGATGTAGGCGACGCCGCCCTTGCCGGACTGACTGTTCACCCGGATCACGGCCTCATAGCTGCGCCCGACGTCCCGGGGGTCGATCGGCAGGTACGGAACGGCCCAGACGATGTCGTCGACGCTCTTACCGGCGTCGGCGGCCTCACGCTGAAGGCATTCGAGGCCCTTCTTGATCGCGTCCTGGTGCGAGCCGGAGAAGGCCGTGTAGACCAGGTCACCCCCGTACGGGTGCCGCTCGCTCACCGTCAGCTGGTTGCAGTACTCGACGGTGCGGCGGATCTCATCGACGTCCGAGAAGTCGATCTGCGGGTCGATGCCCTGGCTGAACAGGTTGAGACCCAGCGTCAGCAGGCAGACGTTCCCGGTGCGCTCGCCGTTGCCGAACAGACAACCCTCGATCCGGTCGGCCCCCGCCAGGAACCCCAGCTCGGCCGCGGCCACCGCTGTCCCCCGGTCGTTGTGCGGGTGCAGCGACAGCGTGATGTTCTCGCGGTTCGCCAGGTGCCGGTCCATCCACTCGATCGAGTCCGCGTAGACGTTCGGGGTGGACATCTCGACGGTCGCGGGGAGGTTGATGATCACCTTGCGGTCGGGGGCCGCTTCGAGGACATCGACGACCTCGTTGCAGATCCGCGCGGCGAACTCCAGTTCGGTGCCGGTGTACGACTCGGGCGAGTACTCGAAGGAGATCCGCGTCCCGCGGGCGTGCGTCTCAGCGAGCTTCAGGCACAGCCGGGCACCTTCGAGCGCGATGTCGACGACGCCGTCCCTGTCGGCCCCGAAGACCACCTTGCGCTGCAGGATGGACGTCGAGTTGTACAGGTGGACGATGGCCTGCCGGGCCCCCCTCAGCGCCTCGTAGGTGCGCTCGATCAGGTGTTCACGGGACTGGGTCAGGACCTGGATGACCACGTCGTCCGGGATCAGGTCTTCCTCGATCAGCTGCCGCAGGAAGTCGTAGTCCGTCTGGCTGGCGGAGGGGAAACCGACCTCGATCTCCTTGTACCCCAGGCGGACGAGCAGGTCGAACATGCGTCGTTTGCGTTCGGGACTCATCGGGTCGATCAGGGCCTGGTTCCCGTCCCGGAGATCCACCGCGCACCACCGGGGTGCCTCGGTGATCCGCTTGGAGGGCCAGGTGCGGTCGGGAAGATCGACGGCGATCTGCTCGGCGAAGGGGCGGTACTTGTGGATGGGCATGCCGGAGGGTCGCTGTGCGTTGTTCATGGTTGCCTCACGTCCGAAAGTGCGCTGATCCGCTGCGCCGAGGGCGCGGCGTCCGCAGGGGCCATCGGCCGGCACGCAGAACCTCCGCGACGGGAGGACCGGCCTTTAGTGGGCCCCGCCGCGGCAACCAAGGAGGAGGACCCACCCATCGCGCACGAGTTCACCGTACACGAGCAGTCCTCACCGAAGGCAACGGGAATCGCCCGAACTAGAACCCCAGCCGGTGCAGCTGTTTCGGATCACGCTGCCAGTCCTTGGCGACCTTGACGCGCAGGTCGAGGTGGACCTTCTGCCCGATCAGGGCCTGGATCTCCAGGCGCGCCTTGCTCCCGACCTCCCGCAGCCGCGAACCGCCCTTACCGATCACAATGGCCTTCTGGCTCTCACGCTCGACGTAGAGCAGCACCCGGACGTCGAGCAACGGGTTGTCCGCCGGTCGCCCCTCACGAGGCACGATCTCGTCGACGACGACGGCCAGGCTGTGCGGAAGCTCGTCCCGGACGCCTTCGAGCGCTGCCTCGCGCACCAGCTCCGCGATCATCACTTGTTCGGGTTCGTCGGTGAGCTCACCGGCGGGATAGAGCGGCGGCCCGGCCGGGAGGTGTCCCACGAGGACATCGGCGAGGACATCGACCTGGTACCGCTGAGTCGCCGAGGTCGGGACGATGTCGTCGGCCTCCAGCAGGTGCGACACCGCCATCAGGTGGTCGGCGAGGGCACCCTTCTCGACCGTGTCCGCCTTGGTGACGATCGCCACGACGGGCGTCCCCCGGCCGCCGCGCCGGATCTCGGCCAGCTCCGCGGCGATGAACCGGTCCCCCGGCCCGATGCGCTGGTCCGCGGGCAGGCAGAAACCGATGACGTCGACCTCCAGCAGCGTCGTGCGCACCAGGTCGTTCAGCCGCTCCCCGAGCAGGGTGCGCGGGCGGTGCAGCCCGGGCGTGTCGACGAGCACGAGTTGCGCGTCGTCCCGGTGGACGATCCCCCGGACCGTGTGCCGCGTCGTCTGCGGCCGGCTCGACGTGATCGCGACCTTCTCTCCCACCAGGGCGTTGGTCAGCGTGGACTTACCCGCGTTAGGGCGTCCCACGAAACACGCGAACCCCGACCGGAAGCCCGTTCCGGCGGCTGGGGTGTCGCCGGTGGCGTCGTCCGGTCGGTTCACTCGTGGTCCTCCTCGTCGTCCGCACCGGGAACCCGGTGCACGATCACCGTAGCGAGTTGCTTGCGGCGCCCTTCGAACCGGTCCGCGAGCAGCTCGAGCCCGCCGACCCGGGCCCTGGCCCCGGCGATCGGGACGCGGCCCAGGGCCTTGGCGAGCAGACCACCGACCGTGTCGACCTCCTCGTCCTCCAGCTCCAGCCCGAACAGGTCACCCATCTCGGCGATGTGCAGGCGAGAGCGGACCCGGTAGCTGTCCTCGCCGATCCGCTCACTGTCCGGTTCGTCGGTGTCGAACTCGTCGGAGATCTCCCCGACGACCTCCTCAAGGATGTCCTCGAGGGTGACCAGTCCGGCGGTTCCGCCGTACTCGTCGACCACGATCGCCACGTGCGCGGCCAGGCGCTGCATCTCGCGCAGGAGGTCGTCGGCCGGTTTGCTGTCCGGCACGAAGTGCGCCACCCGCATCACGTCGTCGACGACCTGGTGGGAGGCCGCGTCCGGTTGCTCATGCAGCCGGCGGGCGACGTCCTTGACGTAGACGATGCCGAGGACGTCGTCGAGTCCCCCGCCGATCACCGGTACCCGGGAGAACCCCGACCGCAGGAAGAGGGTCATCGCCCGGTGCAGGGCCGTTCCCGAGTCGACGGAGACGAGGGCGGTCCGGGGAACCATCACCTCGCGCGCGAGGGTGTCCCCCAGCTCGAACACCGAATGGATCATCTCGCGTTCGTCGGCCTCGATCAGCTGGGACTCCTCGGCGATATCGACGAGTTCGCGCAGTTCGGCCTCCGACGCGAACGGGCCGTCGCGGTAGCCGGGCCCGGGGGTGAGCACGTTGCCCACCAGCACGAGCAGGCGGGTCAGGGGACCGAGGACCCGGGCGAGAGCGGAGATCACCGGGGCCGCGACGAGCCCGAGGGTGTCCGCGTGCTGCCGGCCGAGCGTCCGCGGGCCGACCCCGATGAGGACGAACGACAGAGCGGCCATCGTCCCGGCGGCGGCGAGGGCCGCGTACCACCAGACGGTGAGGACTCCCACGTAGGTGAGCGTGACCGCGACGACGGCTCCGGACTCGGCCAGGACCCGGAGGAAGGTCGAGACCGACAGGGCCGGGCCGGGTTCGGCGACCACCTGGGCCAAGGCGGTGGCGCCACGGCGCCCTTCCCCCACGAGTTCCCCGGCCCGGGAGCGCGAGACCCTCGCCAGCGCGGCTTCCGACGCCGACAGGGCCCCTGCGATGAGGAGCAGCCCGAGAGCGACGACGACCAGGTGAGTCGTGGGGGCTGTCACCGCCGTCCCCGCGTCGACAGGAAGGTGAGCAGGAGCTTGCGCTGAAGCTCGAACATCTCCTTCTCCTCGGCGGGCTCCGCGTGGTCGTACCCGAGCAGGTGGAGGATGCCGTGCGTCGTCAGCAGCAGCATCTCCTCGCCGGTCGAGTGCCCCGCCGCCCGTGCCTGACGGACCGCGACCTGGGGGCAGACCACGACGTCACCGAGCAGTCCCGGTGGGCTGTCCTCGGTGTCGGAACCGGGACGCAGCTCGTCCATGGGGAAGGACAGGACGTCGGTCGGGCCGGGCTCGTCCATCCATTGGACGTGCAGCTGGGTCATCGCCGCCTCGTCGACGAGGACGACGGAGAGGTCCGCCTGGGGATGGACGTGCATCGCCGCCAGGACGTGACGGGCCAGGGCGACCACCTCCGCCTCGTCGGCGGCGACCCCGCTCTCGTTGTTGACCTCCACGCTCATCGAGGGCTCACCGGCGTCCGCGGCGGGAGCGGGAGGTCTCCGGGGAACGGCGCCCGGCGGACGGGACGGCGCCGGAGCCCCCCGCCGCCTGGACGGCGTCCCACCGGGCGTAGGCGTCCACGATGTCGCTGACGAGCCGGTGCCGGACGACGTCGCCGCTGGTGAGGATCGAGAAGTGGATGTCCTCGACACCGTCGAGGATGTCACGGACGACCCGTAGCCCGGACTGGGTGCCCGAGGGGAGGTCGACCTGGGTGACGTCCCCCGTCACGACCATCGTCGAGTTGAACCCGAGCCTCGTCAGGAACATCTTCATCTGCTCGGCCGAGGTGTTCTGCGCCTCGTCGAGAATGATGAACGCGTCGTTGAGCGTGCGACCTCGCATGTACGCCAGGGGGGCGACCTCGATCGTCCCGGCGGCCATCAGCCGGGGGATCGACTCGGGGTCGATCATGTCGTGGAGGGCGTCGTACAGGGGGCGCAGATACGGGTCGATCTTCTCGGTCAGCGTCCCGGGCAGGAACCCGAGCCGCTCCCCCGCCTCGACGGCGGGCCGGGTGAGAATGATCCGGTTGGCCCGCTTGGACTGGAGTGCCTGAACGGCCTTCGCCATCGCCAGGTACGTCTTGCCCGTGCCCGCCGGACCGATCCCGAAGACGACCGTGTGCTCGTCGATCGCATCGACGTAGCGTTTCTGGTTGAGGGTCTTGGGGCGGATCGTGCGCCCCCGGGTCGACAGGATGTTCAAGGTCAGGACGTCGGCGGGCCGTTCGGTGGTCTGTTGCCGGAGCATCCCGACCGACCGTTCGACGGCGTCCGCCGACAGGGACTGACCGGCCCCGACGACGGTCACCAGCTCGTCGACGAGCCGCTCGACGAGGGAGACCTCCCCATGGGGGCCGGAGACCGTGATCTCGTTCCCCCGGACGTGGACGTCGGCGGAGGGGAACGAGCGTTCGACCGCGCGCAGCACCTCGTCCCGCGCGCCGAGAAGGGACACCATCGCCACCTCGGTGGGAACGACGATCTTGTGGATCGCGTCACGGGCGGCGGCGCTGCCCGCCGACCCCGTCGGACCGGTGCGGTGCCGGTCGCCGGCGTCTGCCTGATCTGTTGGCTCTGTCATGGGCGCGGGGAACGGACCACCCTCCGGTCTCGGACACCGTCCGGCCCCACCGGCCGGACCACGCACTCAAGGCCTCTCGCCCGGGGTGCGCCTTCCATCGTATCGACGGCTGGGAAAAGTGCTCCCGAATTGGATCCGCCGCAGGTCAGCCGGGCGGCCAGCCGAAGGGACGGCCCGCGAGGACATGGCCGTGGATGTGGAACACGCTCTGTCCCACGCTCGCCCCGGTGTTGAACACCAGCCGGAACTCCCCGGCGTCCGGCCCCGAGGCGGCCTCGGCGCCAGCGATCCGTCCCCCCACCGTCACGAGTTCGGCGAGAACGGCGGGTTCCGCCCCGGCCAGGGCGACAACATCGCGGTAGTGACGTTTCGGGATGACCAGGACATGGGTCGGCGCCTTGGGGTCGATGTCCCGGAAGGCGACGACATTCTCGCCGTCCACCAGCAGAGGGACGCCGGCCGCGCCGGAGGCGATCGAGCAGAAGAAGCAGCCGGAGGATCCGTCCGGGTCCCCCGTGCCGCTCACGGAATCAGTCATGGAAGTGGCATAGAGCAGCGGACACCCCGCTGGCAAGCCGGGCGCGCACGGCACGCGCGGAACCTGCCCACCGTCGCCCGCGGCTTGCGGATACTGTCAACCGGGGCCGACTCCCGGACGTGTAGTCGGCATGACGGCAACCGTGACCTGCAGGCCCGCCTACGGGGTGATCGGCCTGCGCGTCCGGAGTGGAAGGGGGACGGGTGAGGACGTGGTACGCCTCGAGCGGGGCGGCGGCTCCTTCGACACAGCGCCGGTGACCGGCCTCGGTGACGGGTTGGGTCGCGGTCCGGAGCTGACGGCCGATCTGGACGCCGACGCCGCCGTCTCCCGGCTCTACGAGACCCACTGGACGCCCCTGGTCCGGCTCGCGGCACTGCTCACCCGTGACGCCTCGGTCGCGGAGGAGATCGTCCAGGACTCCTTCGTCTCGCTCCACCGCCGATGGTCCGCCCTGACCGACCGGTCCGCCGCCCACGCCTATCTGAGGACCAGTGTCGTCAACCGCGCCCGGTCGGCGATCCGTCACCGCGGCGTCGAGGAGCGCTACCGGCAGCCGGGCCCTCCCGAGCCGGCGGGCCCGGAGGAACGCGCCCTCCAGGCGGACACCGACGCCCACGTGATGGCCGCTTTGAGGACTCTCTCCCGCCGTCAGCAGGAGGTGCTGGTACTGCGCTACTTCGGCGACTACTCCGAGAAGGACATCGCGCTGACGCTCGGGCTCAGCAAAGGCGCGGTGAAGAGCCACTCGCATCGCGGTCTCGCCGCCCTGCGCTCCGCTCTCGAGGGCTCCACGATCCGTCCGGGAAGGATCTCCCGGTGACCGGTCCCGGACGTCTCCCCGACGAGAGACCCGATCTCCCCGACAGCGAACAGACCGTCGAATACCCCCGGCGCCCGCCGGACGAGCGGACGGTCCCCTTCCCCGTGCGACCCCGCGACGACGAGGCGGACAAGGCCACGGCCGATCTCCTCCGGGGCGTTCTCTCCCGCCGGGCCGAGGCGGTACGACCGTCCGCCGACGGGCTCGCCCGGATTCTCGCCGCGGCCCGGGAGGCCGAGGGCCCTGGTGCCGGACCGGCCCCCGTCGAGACCAGGACCTCCCCACGAGCGACCAGGTGGTCCGTGAGCCGGATCCCGTCGCTGCTCGCCGCGGCCGCCGCCGTCCTCCTGGTCGGCGGTCTCGGCCTGGCCCGCTTCGGGGTGATCCACTCCCCGGGGCTCGCCAACGTCGTCGGGGACCCGGCGTCCTCGGTCCCGTCTCCCCGGCCCAGTGCCGTCGAACCGCTGCCCGTCTACCTGGTCCAGCGGCAGAACGACCGTTGGGCGGTGGTGCGGGAGTTCGTACCGACGACCCTCGCGGCACCGGCGGAACGCCTGGCCGAGGCTCTCCGGCTCTCGATCACCGGCGAGGGGACCGACCCCGACCACTCCAGCGCCTGGGTCGAGGCGGGCTTCCAGGTGGACACCAGTGACCTCACCGTCACCAGCGCCGAGAACGGCGTCGCCGTCACCCTCTCCCCTGAACTGATCGCCGCCGGGTCCTCCGCGACATCGACCCGCGCCCTGGCGGACCTGGCGATCGCCCAACTCGTCTGGACGGCGACCGCGACCGTGCACCGGAACGAGCCTGTCCGCGTCGACGGCCCGCCCGGCACACGTCTCTTCGGTGTGACGCCGCTGAACCGGACCTTCCAACGCGACACTCGCCCGGCGACCGACCTCAGGGCACCGGTCTGGGTGTCGTCCCTGGTGGACGGCCAGAAGATCGCGCCAGGCCGCGCGGTGGTCCAGGGCGACGCCGTCCGGGCGGACGGCGACACGGTCACCTGGCGTCTGCTGCGCGAGGGCAGCGGAACCCCGCTGGCCGACGGCACCGTCCCGCTGCGGACGAAAGCGGGGGCGGTTCCCCGGATCGGCGAGCGAGGGGTGTGGCAGGTGACGCTCCAGCTGCCCGACGAGGGCCAGTACGAGTTCCAGGTCAGCCAGCCCTGGCCGGGGTCCTCGGGCACCCTCTGGACGGACACGAAGACCCTCCTGGTCGACTGACCCTCCCTAGGAACGTCCGTCAGCGGCGAGAACCGGGAGGCGTCAGATCACCAACGGCCCAGCCGGGCGGAGAGAACGGCCAGGGCGGCGGGACCGGCGGAGGACGCCCGCAGCACCTCGGGTCCGAGCCGGACGGCGCGGGCCCCGGCGGCGGTGAGCCGGTCGATCTCGCCGGGCGTGATCCCGCCCTCCGGACCGACGACGACGAGGACCGCCGCGGCGTCCGGGATCGTGACCCGCGTCAACGGCTCGGCTGCCTCCTCGTGGAGCACGAGCACGACCTCGTCCCCCGGACCGTGCGGCCCCGCACGGGCGACCAGCTCGGCCGTCCCGGTGCAGGGTTCGATCAGCGGCACCGTCGCCCGCCGGGACTGTTTCGCCGCCGCGAACGCCGTCGCCTCCCAGCGGTGACGCGACCGGTCGGCGCGGTCGCCGCTCCAGCGGACCACGCTCCGCTCGGCCTGCCAGGGGACGACCGCGTCGACGCCGAGCTCCGTCGCCGTCTCGACCGCCTGCTCGTCCCTGCCTCCCTTGGCGAGCGCCTGGACGAGCACCAGCCGAGGCAGGCGCGGCTCGACGTCCGTCACCCGCTCGACCGTCAGGCGCAGGTGGTCGCGTTCGGCGCGCCCGACGACGCACCGCGCCACCCGTCCGGCGCCGTCTGCGACGTCGATCCGTTCCCCGGCGCGGATCCGGCGGACGGCTGCGTGACGGCCCTCGTCCCCGTCGAGGACGAAGGCCGAACCCGGAGCCACTCCGTCGAGCGACCCTCGCCCGGCGACGAACAGGGGAAGGCTCACCGGCCCGAGAACCGGTCCCGGAGCTTGGAGAAGACACCCTGGTGCGCGGGCGTCATGCGTCCGGAGGGACGTTCTTCTCCCCGGAGCTGCGCGAGCTCGCGCAGCAGGCGTTCCTGCTCGTCGTCGAGCTTGGTCGGTGTCTGGACCGCCAGATGGACGACGAGGTCGCCCCGCCCGTTGCCGTGCAGGTGGGTCACCCCACGTCCCCGCAGGGTGTGCGCCTCTCCCGCCTGGGTACCCGGAATGATGTCGATCGTCTCCGGCCCGTCGAGCGTCTCCAGTTCGATCGACGTCCCCAAGGCGGCGGCCGTCATCGGCAGCTCCAGCGTGCAGTGGACGTCGTCACCGCGGCGGGTGAACACCGGGTGCGGCCGGAGCACGATCTCGACGTAGAGGTCACCGGGAGGACCGCCCGCGGGGCCGACCTCGCCGTGCCCCTCGAGCCGGATGCGGTTGCCCGTGTCGATACCGGGGAGGATCCGGACGCTGAGCGTCCGGCGTGTCGCGACCCGGCCGTCGCCGGAGCACTCGAGGCACGGCTCGGGGATCACGGTGCCGAAACCACGGCAGACCGCGCACGGCTGGGACGTCATCACCTGGCCGAGGAACGACCGCGCCACGCGCTGGATCTGGCCCCGCCCCTTGCAGACCTCGCAGACGCGCGGCTGCGTGCCCGGGCGGCAGCAGCTGCCCTCACAGGTCGGGCAGACGACCGCCGTGTCGACCGGCAGGTCACGGACCGTCCCGAAGGCGGCCTCCTCCAGGTCTATCTCGACGCGGACGGCACTGTCCTGGCCACGGCGGCGCCGGGACGCCGGGCCGCGCGTGGTCGCCGCACCACCGAAGAAGGTCTCGAAGATGTCGCTGAAGCCGAAGCCCGGCCCTGCCCCGCCACCGCTGCCGGAGGGATCACCGCCGATGTCGTACAGCTGACGCTTCTCGGGGTTGGACAACACCTCGTAGGCGCGCCCGACCTCCTTGAAGCGGTCCTCGGCGCCCGGCCCCGGGTTGACGTCCGGGTGCAGCTGGCGAGCCAGCTTGCGATAGGCCTTCTTGATCTCGTCGGCCGACGCTTCGCGCGAAACCCCGAGGACCTCGTAATAGTCGCTCACCGTTTGTTCGCTCACCATGCTCCATCAGGGAAGCGGCCCGGTCGGGCCGGTCGTTTCCTGTCTGTGCCGCCGGTCCTCGGACCGGTCGCCGAACCGCCTGCAGGCCCGTCACCGGGCCACTCACCTATGGTGCGCCACCTGCGCTCACCCATGCTGCGTCATTCCGGTCTCACATACTCCCGGTCTCACATACTCAGGATCCGCGAGACGTACCTCGCCACGGCGCGGACGGCGGCCATCGTCATCGGATAGTCCATCCGGGTGGGGCCGAGGACGCCGAGGCGCGCCACGACCTCCCCCTGGCTGCCGTACCCACTGGCGATCACCGCCGTTTCGGAAAGGTTGTCGTTCGCGGTCTCGTGCCCGATCCGGACGCCGACCTCCGACAGGTCGCCGGCCATCTCCGAGAGGAGCTTCAACAGGATGACCTGTTCCTCCAGGGCCTCGAGCACCGGGCCGATCGACCGGGCGAAGTCCGGGCCCGACCGCGCGAGGTTGGCGGTGCCCGCGAGCACGATGCGTTCCTCCCGCTCCACGGCCAGGGAGTCCTCCAGGGCGTCGAGGACGGACCGGACGAGCGGGCGGTCCTCGGGGGCGAACGCCGTCGGGAGGAAGGACACCGACCGCACGACATCGGTGAGGCGGCGCCCGGTGGTCACGGCGTTGAGCCGCGCCCGCAGCTCGCCCAGGACCGCCTCGCCGGGATCCGCCCCGACCTCGACGACCCGCTGCTCCACCCGGCCGGTGTTGGTGATCAGCACCAGGAGCATCCGTGAACCGCCCAGCGGGACCAGCTCGATGTGACGCACGGTCGACCGGGTGAGCGACGGGTACTGCACCACCGCGACCTGGCGGGTGAGCTGGGCGAGCAGGCGGACCGTGCGGTCGATCACGTCGTCCAGGTCGACCGCGCCGTCGAGGAGGGCCTCGATCGCCCGCCTCTCGGCCGAGGACATCGGCTTGACCGTCGACAGCCGGTCGACGAAGAGGCGGTAGCCCTTGTCCGTCGGGACCCGTCCCGCGCTCGTGTGAGGCTGGGTGATGAACCCCTCCTCCTCGAGGGCGGCCATGTCGTTGCGGATCGTCGCCGGCGAGACACCGAGCGAGTGCCGTTCGACCAGGGCCTTGGAGCCGACGGGCTCGCGGGTCTGGACGTAGTCCTCGACGATCGCGCGCAGGACGGCGAGCCTGCGATCCTCGCTGACGGCCATCCCCACCTCCACGCCGGTCGGAGCGGCCTGCCGGCCGCCGCTCGAGCGCCTGGCACTCCAGGACTTTGAGTGCCAGTCTACGTCCAGGAGCGGGGAGCGGCGTTCCGCCGGGTCCCAACTCACCCCTCCCGCCCGCTCATCCGCTCCGTCGGCGTGCCGGGTCCTCCCCCGCGCGGGAGACCGGCTACCGTCTCGGTGTGACTGCCCCATATGACCGGTCCGGGCGAAGCCTCACCGGTTCCGGGCGGGCCTCAAGCGTTGACCGGTACACCGGCGACGTGCTCGCCCCTGTCCCCCGGCGCACGCTTCCTGAGGTCTCCGCCGATCCAGGTCTCGTGGTGGAGGACGTGGAGACGGGCTGGGTCGGCGCCGTCGTCAGGACCGAGAAGAGCGGCGGGATCCACGTCGTCGTCCTTGAGGACCGCCGGGGCAAGCAGCGGACCTTCCCCCTCGGACCGGGTTTCTGGATCGACGGCTCCCCCGTCGATCTCGTCGCCCCCCGTCGCCCCGCGCCCGCACGCCCCACACGGACGGCGAGCGGGTCCGTCGCGGTCCACGGAGTGCGGGCCCGGACCGCCCGGGAGTCCCGCATCCTGGTCGAGGGACGCCACGACGCGGAGCTCGTCGAGAAGGTGTGGGGTGACGACCTGCGGATCGAGGGTGTCGTCGTCGAGATGCTCGACGGCGTCGACGACCTCGCGCACGCGGTCCGTGATCTCGCCCCGGGCCCCGGCCGGCGCCTCGGCGTCCTCGTCGACCACCTCGTGTCGGGTACCAAGGAGTGGCACGAGGCCGCCGCGGTCACCCGGCTCCCCGACGTCCGTGACCACGTGCTCGTCGTCGGGCACCCCTACATCGACATCTGGCAGGCGGTCCGGCCGTCGACGATCGGAGCCTGCGCCTGGCCGGTGATCCCCCGAGATACCGAATGGAAGAAGGGCGTGCTGACCTCCTTCGGATGGCCCGCCGCCACCCAGGCCGACGTCGCCGCCGGGTGGCGGCGGATACTCGGGTCGGTGACGAGCTGGACGGACCTCGAACCGGATCTCCTCGGGCGGGTCGAAGAGCTGATCGACTTCGTCACCGGAGACCACGAGGACGGTTGAACCGGTGGGGCTATCCCCCCGACGGGAGTGGCGGGCCGCAGGATCGCGGGCCCGCTGAACGCTGCCTAGCGTGTGGCTATGGAGGTCACCATGTCCGATGCGAACCATGTTCCCGAGCCCGAGGCCAGACCCGCACCGTCGGCGTCCGCACCCCTCGGGCCCACCGACCCGGGGCTCGCCTACGAGCCACCCGCACCCCCCGCTCCCTACCCCACCCCCAGCCCCAGCCCCGCGAGTTCCCTCGATCTCGGCTACCCAGCCACCAGCGCCTGGGGTACCCCGCCCTCACCGCCCCTGCAGCCGCTCGGGAGCCCTTCGACCGGTCTGGTGTCCCAGACCGAACGCAACTGGGCTGTCGGTGCCCACCTGTCCGGTTTCCTCGCGGCCTACCTGGCCCTCGGCTTCCTCGGCCCGCTGGTGGTCCTGCTGACCGGGGGCACCAAGTCGCAGTTCGTCCGGCGGCACGCGGTCGAGGCGCTGAACTTCAACCTCACCGTCCTGATCGCAGCGGTCGTGAGCTTTGTCCTGGTGTTCGTGCTCATCGGCATCCCCATGTTGATCGTTATCGGGATCCTGTACCTGGTGGCGGTCATCGCCGGATCGGTCGCGGCCAGCCGGGGCGAGGACTACCACTACCCGCTGAGCATCCGCTTCATCAGCTGACCGCTGAACCCGAAGACCAGGACGTTCTCGAACGTTCCGGCCACATCACCCGAGGGATCACCCGAGCAGGGCACGCACCACGGCGTCCGCGAGGAGCCGTCCCCGCCGGGTGAGCGCGACCCTGCGTGGCAGGGCCGAGGCGTCGACCAGCCCGTCCTCGACGAGGGACGGGACGGCGGCCCGCCCGACGTCGTCCAGTTCGTCGACCAGCAGCCCGTCAGACAGCCGGACGGCGAGCAGGACCTGTTCGGCGCGCCGTTCGGCGTCGCCGAGCACCTCGCGTCCGGCGGCCGGGCTGGCCCCGGCGGCGAGCCGCTCCGCGTACGACCGGGGGTGGCGGACGTTCCACCACCGCACGCCCCCCACATGGGAGTGCGCTCCCGGACCGATCCCCCACCAGTCGTCGCCCCTCCAGTACCCGAGGTTGTGACGGCAGGCGTGCCCTCCGGGGACGGCCCAGTTACTCACCTCGTACCACTCGAATCCGGCGTCGGCGAGCAGGGCGTCGGCGAGCTCGTACTTGTCTGCGAGATCGTCGTCGTCCGGGGCCGGTAGCTCGCCCCGGCGGACCCTGGCCGCGAGCCGCGTGCCGTCCTCGACGACCAGGGCGTACGCGGAGACATGATCGGGCTCACAGGCGAGCGCCGCGGTGACCGAGGTCCGCCAGTCGGCGAGCGACTCACCCGGGGTCCCGTAGATCAGGTCGAGGCTGACCTCCAGCCCGGCGTCCCGGGCCCAGGCGACGGCGGTGGGTACGCGCGCGGGGTCATGGGTGCGGTCGAGCGAGGCCAGGACGTGGGGAACCGCGGACTGCATGCCGAACGACACCCTCGTGATCCCTCCCTCGGCGAGCGCGGCGAGGCTCGCCGACGTCACCGAGTCGGGGTTGGCCTCGGTGGTGACCTCAGCCTCGGGATCCATCCCGAACATCGAGCGGACAGTGCGAAGCAGACGGGTGAGATCGGTCACCGGGAGCAGGGTGGGGGTGCCGCCGCCGAAGAAGACGGTGGACACCGCCCGGCTGGGCAGACCGGCACGGGCGAGGACCGTGGCGGCGAGGTCGAGTTCCCGGGTGGCGGTGTCGGCGTACCGGTCCTGGTCCGCGAGACCGCCCAGGTCGGCGGCGGTATAGGTGGTGAAGTCGCAGTACCCGCACCGGACCCGGCAGAACGGCACGTGAACGTAGACGCCGAACCGCCGGTCCGCCGCGCCGCCGACGGCGGACGGCGGGAGGGCGCCGTCCGGGGGCGCGGGGTCGCCGTCAGGCAGGGCGCTGGCCACGTCCACCTCCGGGAGACCTCACGAGCGGACGTCACCCATCGATCACTTCTTCCCCTTGTCGGTGCTCCCCGCGTCGGAGGACAAGGCCGCGATGAACGCCTCCTGGGGGACCTCGACCCGGCCGACCATCTTCATCCGCTTCTTCCCCTCCTTCTGCTTCTCCAAGAGCTTGCGCTTGCGGGTGATGTCCCCGCCGTAGCACTTGGCGAGGACGTCCTTCCGCATCGCCCGGACGTTCTCACGGGCGATCACCCGTGCGCCGACCGCGGCCTGGATCGGCACCTCGAACTGCTGCCGGGGGATGAGCTTCCGGAGCTTCCCGGCCATCATGACGCCGTAGCCGTAGGCCTTGTCCTTGTGGACGATCGCGCTGAAGGCGTCGACCGTCTCGCCCTGGAGCAGGATGTCGACCTTGACCAGGTCGGCGACCTGGTCGCCGTCCGCCTCGTAGTCGAGGCTGGCGTACCCGCGCGTACGGGATTTCAACTGGTCGAAGAAGTCGAAGACGATCTCCGCGAGCGGCAAGGTGTACCGCATCTCGACGCGGTCCTCGGACAGGTAGTCCATGCCCCGGAGCGACCCGCGACGCTGCTGGCACAACTCCATGATCGTCCCGATGAACTCACTCGGGGCGAGAACCGTCGCCCGGACGACCGGCTCCCTCACCTCGGCGACCTTGCCCCCTGGGTACTCGGAGGGGTTCGTGACGGTCAACTTCTTGCCGTCCTCCATCGCGACCTCATAGACGACGTTCGGCGCCGTCGAGATCAGGTCGAGCCCGGCCTCCCGCTCCAGCCGTTCCCGGACGATCTCCAGGTGGAGGAGGCCGAGGAACCCGCACCGGAATCCGAATCCGAGCGCGGCCGAGGTCTCCGGCTCGTAGACGAGAGCGGCGTCGTTGAGCTTGAGCTTGTCGAGCGCCTCACGCAGAGCCGGGTAGTCGGATCCGTCGATCGGGTAGAGGCCCGAGAAGACCATCGGCTTGGGGTCACGGTACCCGCCGAGCGCGTCGGTAGCGGGTTTGGACGCGTTGGTGACGGTATCGCCGACCTTGGACTGGCGGACGTCCTTCACCCCGGTGATCAGGTAGCCGACCTCGCCGACGCCGAGACCGCTACCGGCGACCGGTTCGGGTGAGATCACCCCGATCTCCAGCAGGTCGTGGGTCGCGCGGGTCGACATCATGACGATCCGCTCACGCGGGCTCAGATGCCCGTCGATCACCCGGACATAGGTGACGACACCTCGGTAGGTGTCGTACACCGAGTCGAAGATCATGGCCCGGGCGGGTGCGTCCGGGTCACCGACGGGGTGCGGGACCTGCCGGACGATCTCGTCCAGCAGCGGCTCGACCCCCTCTCCCGTCTTTCCGGACACCTTGAGACAGTCCCGCGGGTCGCAACCGATCAGGCCGGCGAGTTCCTCGGCGTACTTCTCCGGCTGGGCCGCGGGAAGGTCGATCTTGTTGAGCACGGGGATGATCGTGAGATCGTTCTCCATCGCCAGGTACAGGTTGGCGAGCGTCTGCGCCTCGATGCCCTGGGCCGCGTCCACGAGCAGGACCGCGCCCTCGCACGCGGCCAGGGAACGCGAGACCTCGTAGGTGAAGTCGACGTGCCCCGGCGTGTCGATCATGTTGAGGGTGAACGTCCCCTCGGCCGTCTCCCAGGGCATGCGTACCGCCTGGGACTTGATCGTGATACCGCGCTCGCGTTCGATGTCCATGCGATCGAGGTACTGGTCACGCATCTGCCGCGGGTCCACCACACCGGTGATCTGCAGCATCCTGTCGGCCAGCGTCGATTTGCCGTGGTCGATATGGGCGATGATGGAAAAATTGCGGATCGCCTCGGGAGGGGTGGCGGACGGCGTGTGCGCCGTGCTGGCCATCGGGGACACGCGGGGCTACCTCGGACTCTTCGTTCCGGACTCTTCGTACCGGGCTCACGGGCAGGACATCGAACAGGATCACGGACGCCCGTTCCGGCCGCGCCGGACGGACGGCCCGAGCATGAGACGTATCGTCCCATGCTCGGCCGCCTCCCTCGCACCCGCAACGATCCTTCGCCCTGCCTGATAGGCTCTCTTTTCGGTGCGCGCCCAGGTCGTGCGGGCACCAGGCTCCTCCGCCACCCGGCGCCCCCACCGCCGGCGGTCCCGGAGCAGCCGACGCCCTCACCGACCTGTCCCAGCATCAGGAAGAGACATCACGCGTGGCGAACATCAAGTCCCAGATCAAGCGGAACGCGCAGAACGAGAAGCGCCGCCTGCGCAACAAGGCCGTCAAGTCGGAGCTGAAGACCCACGTCCGCACGTTCCGCACGGCGGCGGCCGCGGGTGACGCGGACGCCGCGGCGAACGCCCTGCGGGTCGCGTCACGCAAGCTCGACAAGGCCGTGAGCAAGGGCATCATCCACAAGAACCAGGCCGCCAACCGCAAGTCGGCGATGGCTCTTCAGGTGAAGTCGCTCTGACCTCATGTTTCACCCGGGCGCGGGGTTGATCTCCGCGTCCCCCGCCGGCATCCACCGCCTGTAGCGGTGGCTCGGGCCGGTCGGCACCGACAGTCCGCACGAACAACGGCGCCGGACCTCCCCGCTTCCGGGGGGTTCCGGCGCCGTTATCGCGCCTGGGGCGGTACCGTCTCAGCGGCGAAGGGCGGCGGAGGGCCCACGCGATCAGCCCGGCGGGACCTGGGCGGCGACACGACACAGCGGGTCGGCAGGAGACCGTCACGGGACGGCCGGACCAGACAGGGGGACGGACGAGGATGGGCGAGCATCACACCGCGCCGGGCCCGGCAGTGAACCCGACGACACTTCGCGCACCACGGCGGTTGACAGCACCGGTCGCAGGAATCCTCAGCATGTGCACGCTCCTCGCTCTGACCGCCTGCGGGAGCCCGACCTCCTCGGTGGTGGCGGTCCCCGGCCAGGCGGACCTCAACGTCGCAGGCCCCCAGCACACGGGAGCTCCCGCGGAGGAAGGCACTGGGAACCTGGTCGCCGGGGTGGAGGACGAGCTCCGCAATGAGCCGTCGGCCGCGACGGCACTCTCCAGCGAGCCCAGCAGCAGCCGGACCAGCGCGGCCGGTGCCGACGCCGACGCGAACCGCCCGAGCCAGACGCCGGCCAGCCGCACGACGCGCCTGTCCGCTCCGCTCCCCCAACGGACCGGGCTGCGCCGCGCCAGCCGCGTCTCGCCCCCCGGTGCACGGGTCACCACCGGCCCGGCCCGGCAGAAGCCGCCGCGCCCGGCCGCCACGGCGGGACTGGACGCCTCCCCCACCAAGGTCACCGGGTCCCCGGGTTCGCTGAGTCTGGTTCTCGGAACGGGCTCGCCGACAGCCGACGAGGCCGACGTGATCAGGCTCGTCAACATCGAGCGCGTCGCCGCCGGCTGTCCGGCCCTGACACCTCAACCCCTCCTGATGCAGGTGGCGCGAGGCCACAGCCAGGCGATGAGCGGTCCTGCGGCGTTCAAGCACAACAGTCCGGACGGACGCACCCCGTTCCAGCGGCTGACCGCCGTCGGCTACCGGTATCTCGTCGCCGGCGAGATCATCGCCGCCGGCCAGCCGACGCCCGCCGCCGTCTTGGAGGCCTGGATGAACAGCCCCGATCACCGGCAGAACATCCTCGACTGCCGGTTCACGCAGATCGGGGTCGGTAAGGCCTTCGTGGCGGGGAGCCAGTACGGCACCTACTGGACGCAGGAACTCGCCGTCCCGATGTGATCCGCCCGGAGGCGGGACCGCCTCAGGTCGCCCTGGCGTGGGCAATGGTCAGGACCGCGCGTTCGACCGCGTAGACGGGGTCACGGCCACCGCCTTTGACGGCGGCGTCCGCCTGGGCGACCGCGCGGATCGCGTCCGCGAGGCCGGGGTCGGACCAGCCGGCGAGTTCCCGGCGGGCCCGGTCGACCTGCCAGGGAGCCATACCGAGGTCCGCCGCGACGTCCGCCCCACGGGCCCGGCCCACGGTCGACACCTTGGCCAGAGCCCGGACCTTGGCCGCCAGCGCCGCGACGAGGGGCACCGGGTCAGCGCCGGTGGCGAGCGCGTGACGCAACAGGGAGAGGGCCTGGTCTGCTCTGCCCGCCACGGCTGCGTCCGCGACCCGGAACCCGGTCACCTCGACCCGTCCGCCGAACCGCTGCTCGACGACGTCCGCCTCGATCCGCCCGTCACCGTCCGCCGACGTGTCCTGGGCGAGTTGCCCGCAGGCAGCGGCCAGTTCACGAAGGTCGCTTCCGACGGCGTCGACGAGGGCGCGCACGGCCTGCGGCGAGGCTTTGCGACCCAGCAGGCGGAACTCGTTCGCCGCGAAGTCGACCTTCTCGTCGTCCTTGGTGATCGGCTGGCAGGAGACCTCCGGAGCGCCCGTCTTGCGGGCTGCTTCCAGAAGACCACGGGCCCGTTGGCCGCCGGAGTGACGCAGGACGACGCACGCGCCGGCGGTGGGCGCGGACAGGTACCGGGTGGCTGCCGTGGCGAAGGCGTCGTTCGCAGCCTCGACCCCGTTGACCAGGACGACCGTTCCGCCACCGAACAGCGACGGGCTGGTGAGGAGCTCCAGTTGGCCCGACTCGTACCCGGCGGCCTCGAGGTGCTCGATCGACACCTCCGGATCGGCCTCCCGGGCGCGGCGGACAAGGGCGGCGGTCGCCCGTTCGGCGAACAGTGACTCACCGCCGACGACGAGGACGACGGGGGCGGGTGACAGATCCTCGGGGAGGACCGTCGTGGCCCGTTTCACCGTGCTCCCCCTGGCGGAGGACGTGCTCCCCCGGGTTCCCCCGGTCCGCCCGGCGCTCCGGCCCGTTGTCGCTGCCATGGGCCCCAGCCTGTCACGCCCGGCGAACGGCGACCGCCAGACCGCCGTCTCCGGTGGGCAGGAGCGCGACCGAACCCGATCGGTCCGTCCGGTGCACGACAGGCCCGCAGTCCCGCAGCATCGCCAGGGTCCGATCCGACGGATGACCGTAGTCGTTGTCCTTGCCGACACCGATCACGGCGATCCTCGGAGCGAGGACCTGACAGAGCCGTGGGTCCTGGCTCGCGGATCCGTGGTGGGCGACGACGAGGACATCGGACGGCGTGCGCCCCTGATCGGGTCCGCCGTGCAGCAGACGGACGAGTCTCTCCTGCCCGGTGGCCCCGACGTCGCCGAGCCCGGTCACCTTGAGGGTGCCGGCCGGTCCGGTGACCTGCGCCGTCCAGGCGAGGCTCGCCTCGTTGACCGCCTCATCGCCCTGCGGGAGCGACGTACCGGAGGCTCCCAGAAGGTGGACCTGCCAGCGGAGGGTCCATCCGGAGCTCCCCACGACCTCCTCCGTTCCCGGCCTTCCCCTCTCCACCGCGATCCCGGCGTCCGAGGCCACCCGGCGGACGGTCGCCGCCTCCGACGCCGGTTCCGTCGAGGGACCCACCACGAGCCGACCGGCTCCCCGCCCGTTGAGGGCTCCCGACAGCCCACCCACATGATCGGCGTGGAAGTGCGTGAGGAGGAGCACGTCGAGACGGCGGACGTCGAGGCGGCGAAGGCAGTCGTCCACGGCGGGCGGACCGGGCCCGGCATCGACGAGAACGGCCTGGTGGGGACCGCTGCGCAGAACGGTCGCGGCCCCCTGCCCGACGTCGCACTGGGCCACGGCCCACCCGGTGGGCGGCCAGGCCCGGGGAGCCCGGGGGAACGGCAGCCGAAGGGCGAGCAGCCAGCCCGCCCCGGCGACCAGGAGCATCGCCGTGGCCGTTCGCAGGACCAGCCCCGGAGGGGGCCGTCGCACCCCCCGAGGGTGTCCCGTCGCCACCCCGCCCGAGGAGAACGGACACGCGGAGCCCGGCTCGGCGGAGCCCGGTGGGAGGGACCGAGGGGACGGAAGCAGCGTGACGGTGACCAGACCCGTGGTGAGGATCGTGAGCAGTACCGCGCCGCCCGGCCCCTGGAACCACGGGACCGCGTTGCCCGGCAGTGAGGCACCCACCCGGGCGACCGTGGCGATCCAGCCCGTCGCGAGCGATCCGGCCCAGGCGCAGACGTGGGCCAGCGGGAGGGAGACCGGAGCCAGCAGAGCGGCCAGGGCTCCCGCGACCGTCGCCGGCGCGACCACCGGTTCGGTCAGCAGGTTCGCGGGCACGGCGCTCAGGCTCAGAGCGGGGTCGAGCAGGACGAGTACGGGGCCGCAGGCGGCCTGCGCGGCCGCGGGTACGGCTATGGCGGCGGCGAGCGGCACCGGGAGCCACCGGCTCAGGCGGCGCGTCCACGGAGGTGCGAGCAGCAACAGCGCGCCCGTCGCCACGCAGGAGAGCGCGAAACCCGGGCTGCGGGACAGCCACGGATCGACCGTGAGCAGGCCCAGGACCGTCGCGCACAGAACGGGAGCCCCCCGGGAACGCCGGAAGGTCGCCAGCCCGAGCAGGGCCGCACCCCCCATGACGGCCGCCCGCAGCACGCTGGGTTCCGGCCTGGCCACGACAACGAAGGCCGCGACGGCGAGCCCGGCGACGACTGCTCTCAGGGGCCGGGCGACGCCGAGCGACGACACCGCCCACAGCACGGCGCCGACGACGATGGTCACGTTGGTGCCGCTCACCGCGGTCAGGTGGGTGAGACCGGCGCTGCGTAGATCGTCCCGCAGGGTGTCCGGCAGGCGGCCGGTGTCACCGACGACGAGGGAAGGCAGCAACCCGCCCGAGTCTGCCGGCAGGCCGCGGCAGGCCTCTCGCAACCCCTCCCTCAACCGGTCCGCGACACGCCAGATCAACCCTCCGGGACTCACCGCACGGGGCGGTGAGGCGGACCACACCACGGCCGCGACATTGTCACCCGGTTCGGCGGGCGTGAGCCGTGCGACAAGGACGAGACGCAGCCCCGCGGTGAGGGTGGCCCACCCTGGTCCGCCGAGCACCAGAACCGGGGTGTCGGTGTCCACGGTGCGACCGCGAGCGGTGATCCTCCGAAGGCGCACCCGGACCACGAACCGACCGGGGCCAGGACTCCGCAGACGACTCGCGTCGGCGACGACTTCCCCGTCGCCCCGGACGACGGCCCGATCGTTGATCCATTCCCGCACCGGAGCCGGCGCCCGGGCCGCGGACTGCGTCGCCGTACTCGCCAGCACTGTCACCGTGGCCGCGACGGCGAGCGTCACGAGAGTCGCCGCCTGACGAACCATCACGCGACGGACCGGGGCACGACGATCCACCGCACGGTGGGCCGGGGCACGACGGAACCGGGCACGACGGAACCGGGGAACCAGGGCGATCAGCGTCGTGACGAGCAGAGCCCCAGCCACCGACCCGAGGAGAACGGCCCGGAGCGGCCCGGCGGGAGCGGCGACCGCCCACCAGGCGGATGGCCAGACGACCGCGACGACGGGGAGCAGCCGAAGATCGGCCCGGCTACGGGTCACACCAGCACCAGGGGGATCAGCCGCGCGAGAAGCTTGTCCCCGATGCCGGTGACCTCGCCGAGCTCCTCGACGCGGGAGAAGCGCCCGTGGGCATCACGCCAGGCGAGGATTCGCCCGGCCAGGACGGGCCCGACGCCCGGCAAGGCGTCGAGGTCCACCTGCGTGGCACGGTTGAGATCGACCCGGCCGCCGCCCGGGGAGGCCACACCGGAGCCCACGGAGACACCGGGGACCGGAACGCCGGGAACCGCGGAGGGCGGCTGCTGGACGGGCAAGGGATCTCCAGGACCGGGGACCCGCACCTGTTCACCGTCCGTGAGAGGCCGGGCGAGGTTCAGCTGATCGAGCCGTGCCCCGGAGCCCACACCGCCCGCCGCCGTCACGGCGTCCCACACCCGGCTCCCGGAGGGCAGACGGACGAGGCCGGGACGACGGACCCGCCCCGCGACGTCGACGACGACCGTGCCGGGCGGACCACTCGGGGGAGCACCGGACGGGACGGCCGCGGCGACGCCCGGCGGGCCGGTCGCGGAGGAAGCGACGGCGGACGGCACGAGAGCGGCCGGCGGCGAGAGCGGTCCGGACCCGGCGCCACGACCGGTGGTGGCCCTACGCGCCGGGACCGTCGACGAGACCCCGCCCTCGCTGCGGGACCGGGCGAGCACCGTCACCCCGAAGGTCACGGTCAGCAGGAGCGCGACAGCGACTGCGCGCCACGAAACCGCCGTGGCGCGCAGGGGGATCCGCCCGGCGGAGACATCCTCGGATTTCTCGATCACACGGACGACGTTAGGCGGCGTCGGAGGACACGTCCCGCACGCCGTCCGAGGGTGTGGACGACGGGCCGGAAGGAGCCGCTGTGGACGAGTCGACGGACCAGGAGGCGACCCGTCAGGAGGCGACCGGCGCGATCACGATCCCGAGCATGCCGGGACCGACATGCGCGCTGACCACGGCGCCGACCTCCTCGACGACGAGGGTGCGGATCCCCGGCAACCTGGCGGACAGCCGTGAGGCAAGGTCCGCGGCCCGGTCGGCGGCGGCGACGTGCTGAACGGCGACGTCGACGACGGACGGCCCCGCCTCGGCGACCGCGATCTCCTCCAGGTGGGCCAGGGCGCGGGAGGCGGTCCGGACCCGTTCCAGGGGTTCGATCCGGCCGTCCACCAGGGTGAGCAGCGGTTTCACCGCGAGCGCGGAGCCGAGCCATGACGAGGCCTGCCCGATGCGACCGCCCCGGCGCAGGTACTCCAGAGTGTCGACGTACAACCAGATGCCGGTGGAGGCGGCACGGCGGACGGTCGCCTCGACGACCGTCGCCGGGCCCGCGCCCGCCGCCGCGGTCTCGGCGGCGGTGAGAGTGGCGAACCCGAGCCCCATCGCGAGCAGACGGGAGTCGACGACCTCGACGTGGACCCCGTCGTCCGCGATCTGACGGGCCGCGAGACGGGCCGCGTCAACGGTGCCGGACAGGTCCGCCGAGAGGTGCACGGACACGATCCCGGTCGCCCCGGCGTCGGCCAGCCGCCGGTAGGTGTCCAGGAACTCCTGGGGAGAGGGCCGCGAGGTCGTCACCTGGTGCCGGGCCCGCAGCGCGTCGGCGACCTCGGCGGTGGTGACCTCGACCCCCTCGGCCAGCGAGCGTCCGGCGACGACGACCTGGAGCGGGACGACGGTGACGTCCGTGGGTCCGACGAGTCCCGGAGGCAGGTAGGCCGTCGAATCGGTGACGATCGCGACACGCTGGTCCGAGGAGGGGGACACGGGGCTACCGGATCCGGCCGGACACGTCCGTGGCCCTCGCCGCCCAGGTGGCGGCGGTGAGCTCGAAGACGACGATCGGTTCGTCGTGTCCGTCGGGTCCCGTCCGACGGGTCTCCTCACGCTGGGTCATCCCGAGCCGGGTGGCGACCGCCCGGCTCCGGAGGTTGGCGCCGTGGATGATCGAGATGACATGGCTGAGGCCCGAAGCGCCGAAGGCCTCGGCGAGCCAACCCTCCGCGGCCTCGCTCGCGTAACCGTGTCCCCAGGCGTTCCGGGCGAAACGCCAGCCGATCTCCACCTCAGCCGGGTACCAGCGGTGCCGATGGAGCCCGCACATACCGAGCACCTCACCGTCCGCCGCACGGACGGCGGGCAGGAGTCCCAGGCCCGCCTGCACGACCCAGGACTCGCCGTACCGCGCCAGCGCGTCCGACTGCTGACGTGTCATCGGCGGTCCGAGGAACGCCATCACCTCCGGGTCGGCGTTGATCCGCGCGTAGGCGTCACGATCCTCGGGGCGCCACCGGCGGACGACGACGAGCCGCTCCGTGCGGAAGCGGACGTCTGCGTCGTCCACGCGGTGGCCACCCGTCACCGTGTCACCGTCACCGTGTGGTCACCTGGCCGTCGTCACCGGGCTGCCGGTCGTCGCCGGGATCAGGCGGGGACGACGTTGACGAGCCTGGGCGCCCGCACGACGACGGTCCGCACACCCGCACCGGCGAGGGCCTTCCGCACCGCCGGACTCGCCAGGGCGAGATCCCTCAGGTCGCCCTCGCCGATACCGGGCGGCACCTGGAGACGGTCCCGCACCTTGCCGGCGACCTGGACGACGCACGTCACCGTCTCCTCGACGAGGAGCTCCTCGTCGACCGTGGGCCAGCCCGCCATCGCGACGGACGGCTGGTGCCCCAGCCTGGCCCACATGTCCTCGGCCGTGTACGGGGAGAACAGCGACAGGATGATCGCCACCGCTTCGGCAGCCTCACGGACGGCGGGGTCGGCCCCACCGTCCGGGCCGCGGTCGATCGCCTTACGCGTGACGTTGACGAGCTCCATCACCCGGGCGACGACGACGTTGAACCGGAAGGCCTCCATCAGACCGGTGCACTCGTGCACGGCACGGTGCGTCGCGGCGCGCAGCGCGGCGTCCCCCGTGGTGGGGTCGGTCCCGGCCGGGGAGGTGACGTCACCGCTGAGCCGCCACGCGCGGGCGAGGAACCGGGCGGCCCCGGCCGGGGAGACGTCGGCCCAGTCGATGTCGTCCTCCGGCGGCCCGGCGAAGGACATCGTCAGGCGGACGGCGTCGACGCCGTGCTCCTCCAGCTGGTCGGACAGCCGCACGAGGTTTCCCCGGGACTTGCTCATCGCCGAGCCGTCCATCTGGACCATGCCCTGGTTCAGCAGCGCCGAGAAGGGCTCGACGAAGTCGACCATCCCCAGGTCGTGCAGGACCTTGGTGAAGAACCGGGCGTACAGCAGATGGAGGATCGCGTGGGTGACACCCCCGACGTACTGGTCGACGGGCATCCACCGGCGGGCGTCCTCGACGTCGAACGGGACGTCGTCACGCCCGGGCGACAGGTACCGCAGGTAGTACCAGCTCGAGTCCACGAAGGTGTCCATCGTGTCGGTGTCCCGCAGGGCGGGCCCGGAGCACCGGGGGCATGTGGTGTTCACCCACTCGGTGGCGCCACCGAGCGGAGAGGTGCCCTTCGGCTTGAGGTCCAGCCCGGCGGCCGGGGGCAGCTCGACCGGGAGCTGGTCGTCCGGGACCGAGACCTCGCCGCACGTCTCGCAGTGGACGATGGGGATCGGTGTGCCCCAGTACCGTTGACGGGAGATCAGCCAGTCCCGCAGCCGGTAGTTCTTCGCGGCGCGGCCCAGGCCCTTCGCGGCCAGCTCACCGACGATCTTCTCGATCGCCTCGGACTTACGCAGGCCGTTCAGGGAGCCGGAGTTGACGAGTGCGCCGTCCCCGGCCGTCGCCTCCCAGGACGTCGCGGGGTCGGGCAGCGGCTCGCCGTCATCGCCGCGGACGTCGACGACGACCCGGACCGGCAGGCCGAACGCCCGCGCGAAGTCGAGGTCACGCTGGTCGTGCGCGGGGACGGCCATGATGGCGCCGTGCCCGTAGTCGGCGAGGACGTAGTCGGACACGTAGATCGGCAGACGCTCCCCGTTGACCGGGTTGACGGCATAGCGCTCCAGGAAGACACCGGTCTTGGGCCGCTCCGTGCTCAGCCGGTCGATCTCGCTGACGCCCTTGACCTTCTCCAGGTAGGTCGCGAACTCGGCGCGCACGGACGCCGGTGAGCCCTCGGCGAGCCCGGCCGCCAGCTCGCTGTCGGCGGCGACGACGAAGAACGTGGCGCCGTACAGCGTGTCGGGGCGGGTCGTGTACACGGTGACGGGCTCGTCACGGCCCTCGATCTCGAAGACGACGTCAGCGCCGGAGGACCTGCCGATCCAGTTGCGCTGCATGCTCAGCACCTTGTCGGGCCAGCGGCCCTCCAGCTGCGACATGTCGTCCAGCAGACGGTCGGCGTACTCGGTGATGCGGAAGTACCACTGGGTCAGTTTCTTCTTCGTGACCGGGGTGTCGCACCGCTCGCACAGCCCGCCGACGACCTGCTCGTTCGCGAGAACCGTCTGGTCCTTCGGGCACCAGTTGACCAGGCTCGGCTTGCGGTAGGCGAGGCCACGCTCGAAGAAGCGCAGGAACAGCCACTGGTTCCACCGGTAGTAGTCCGGGTCGCAGGTCCGCAGCACCCGGTCCCAGTCGAACGAGCACGCGTACCGGCGCATCGACGCCCGCTGCTGCGCGATGTTGTCGTAGGTCCAGTCACGAGGGTCGAGACCTCGCTTGATGGCTGCGTTCTCGGCCGGCAGCCCGAAAGCGTCCCATCCGATCGGATGCATGACGTTGAAGCCGCGCTGCGCCCAGTACCGCGCGACGACGTCACCGAGCGCGTAGGCCTCGGCGTGACCCATGTGCAGGTCGCCGGAGGGGTAGGGGAACATGTCGAGCACGTACTTGCGGGGGCGGGCGTCCTCGGCACGCCCGCTGGAGAAGGGCTGCAGTTCGTCCCACACCGGCAGCCACCGATCCTGGATGGCCCGGGCGTCATAGCGGTCGGCCCGCTCGCCAGTGCCGGCACGCTCCCCGGCGAGGGCCGTACCCGTCCCGCCCAGCTCGTCACCGGCGGTCGTCGGGTTCGTGATCTGCGTCATCGTCGTCCCTGTTCTATGCGCTGCTCACCGAACGGACCGGGCCGGGGATCGAGACCACGCCCGGCCACAAACGAAAAGGTCCCCGCGCACGAGGACCGGCCGCGCCGACTCGCCGAGAAACGGCGTCCTGGTCAGCGCGGCCCGGTAAGCAGCAGGCTCATCCGCACCCTGAAAGGGTATCGGACACCGGGAGCGCCCTCGACGTGCTCCGCACAGCCGCGGGGCAACGCGATCGGGAGCGAACCGGCCAGGCGGGATGAGGGGACGTCCCGGATCAGGCGCGTGGATTGCCGTCCCGCTGGGTCGGCGAACTGGACGGACCCGTCGGCTTCGCCGGTGGCCCCGCCGGTCCGGAACGGGAACGGCTGCGCCCCTGGCGGCGCAGCGACCGGCGCAGCTGCATGTCCTCCTCGGCGCGGAGCAGCAACGAGTCGAGATCGCCCTCGTCCCAGGGAACGAGAGTGGCGGAGCCGATGCTCACCGCCCCGGACCACACCTCGGCAGGAGCGGGCGGGTCCGCGGTGAGATGGGCCCGGACCCTGCGCTCCATCTCCAACGGCGATGTCCCGGTTCCCGGCCCGAGGACGACGAACTGGTCCCCCGCCCAGCGCGCGACGACGTCCGTCGCCCGGATCGAGGCGAGAAGGGCCTCGTGGACGGCGCCCAGCACCTCGTCCCCTCGCTCGCGCCCGAGTTTCTCGTTGACGAAACGGAAGGAATCCACGTCGATGAAGAGACAGTGCACGGCCTCACCCTGACGCCGGGCGTGCTCGATCATCGGCAGGGCGAGCCGCTCCAGACCGCGCCGGTTGTTCGCCCCTGTCAGCGGGTCGGTGACGGCCTGGAGCCCCGCGACCCGGACGGCGCTGTCCAGTTCGTCGCGCAACCAGCCCGAACTCCACCGCAGGCCGACCGCCGATCCGGCCGCGAACAGCCCCAGCGTCGCGAGGACGACCCAGCCCGCGGCGGACGGCCGCGCCTGGGGGTCACCCGCCAGCCCGACGAGCAAGGCCGCCCCCCAGGCGACCTCGGCACTCGCCGCCGCCACGGCGAACGACGCCGTCGACGGCAGGGCGACCGCCGCGAGGACGGCGAGCACGACGTCCACCCCGAACCACGGTTCGCCCGCCACGGCGGCCCGCACGCCGGAGGCCAACCCGGCCAGTCCCACCCCGGTGACGAGAACGGGAACGGCGAAATAGGCGATCGCCGCCGGCGAGGCCCATCGACGCACGGCGAGCCCGGCCAGGACCGCGATCACCGCACTGATGTCGATCAGGGCCGCGAGGGGACCGGGACCACCGGCCAACAGATCTGCGGCCGCCGCACAGGTATGGGCGGCTGCGAGGGTGAGGAACAGCCACGCCAACAGGGGAAAGTCGGCCGTGCGCCGGTTCAGGTCGGGGATCGGGTCGCTCACCCTCTTCATCTCGGACGGCCCGGCGAGGAAGTGAAGTCCACTCAGGTGTCGCGGCAGGTGCCGGGCCGGCCGAGCCGGCCTCAGAGCCGCAGATCGATCCGGCGTCCCGTCGCGCGATCGCCGTCGGCGCGATCTCGCCCTTCGCCCGGCTCGGCACCTGTCCGGGGAGTCTCGGAGTCGAAACCCCGCAGTGCCTGGATCCCCCGCGCGCTCCTGAGGCCGGAGTTCCTGATGTCGGTGTTCCTCGGCTCCTTGGTCTCCTTGGTTTCCTTGGTCTGCGAGGACCTCCGCATGTCCCCGGAACCGGCGACGTACGCCTGGAGCGAGGCAGGCGGCTGGCCCCTGCTCCCGAAACCCGTCGGATGGACGCTCATCCGGACACTCACCTCCTTTCTGATCATGGTTCACGTTCCGTAACGGTGCCCGTCACGGTGAGGTACCACCGGTGAGGTGCCGGTGACGCGGCGACCGGTCCGTCCGGCCCAGCGGCGCCCGCCCATTCCCGCACGGGCCCGGGGGCAGCGAAAGAGCCGCCCGAGGCGCCGCCCGGCGACCGGCCGGCCGTCGCAGCCGTCCCCCGGTCGGCCGATCCCCTCACTCCCGGTGACGAGTCCCGGCGCACCGGGCCGGGTGGAGGCGGGACCGGGAACGAGAGGTACTCCCCCGCCCCCCTCCGACCGACCGAGCGCGGCCACGCCACGCACCCGTCGGAGATCATGAGAATTCGCGCGCGATTCCACCCGTCCGGCCCACCCGGGAGCCGGTCCCCGTGTACTGACAGCAGCGGCCTGGCCCCCCGCGCCGGCCTCACCGGCGGCCGATGGCGTCCCCACCCGACGACAAGTAGTACGCTGCTGGCCGACTTGTCCGGCTTGCGGCAGAGGACTACATATGACTTCCCCCTTGGAGGAGGAGCCGAAGGCGTCCTCCTGGAGTTTTGACCGGACCTGGGCAGAGGACGCCGGGGACTGGGTTCCGCCCCAGACCGACCCGACGAAGGTGAGCCCGGCCCGCATCTACGACTTCCTACTGGGGGGCAAGGACAACTTCGAGGTCGATCGCGAAGCGGCATCGCACCTCCTGACGGCTTCCCCTCACGCCCGCCAGGTGGCGCAGGCCAACCGCCGCTTCCTCCACTACGCCGTGGAACGGATGGTCCGGGACCTCGGCATCCGGCAGATCATCGATCTCGGTACCGGGATCCCGACCTCCCCGAGCGTCCACGAGAACGCCCGCCGGTTCGCGCCGTCCGTCCGCGTCCTCTACGTCGATCACGATCCGGTCGTCCTGGCTCACGGCCGGGCGATCCTCGCGACCGATCCTGGAACGGGAGCGCTCCTGCGCGACCTGCGGGACCCCGCCTCGATCCTCGACGACCCGGCCGCACGACAGGTGATTGATCTCACACAGCCCGTGGGGCTGTTGTTCGTGGCGGTCATGCACTTCGTGCCCTTCATCCAGGCACCGATGCTGATGGAGACCTACCGGAACGCCGTCCCGGCCGGGAGCTGCCTCGCCATCTCCGCCGTCTGCCGCGACGACAGCGACACCGAGGCTCTCGAGACGGCCCAGCAGATGTACGAGAAGTCCTCCGCCCGCCTCTTCGCCCGGACCAAAGCCCAGTTCGAAGAGCTCTTCGAAGGGTTCGAGTTCGTCGAGCCGATGTCACCCATCACACGGTGGCTCTCCGAGGACCATGACCCGGCGGACGCGGCCGCGCTCGCCGGGGGCGGACGGGCCGGGATCGGTATCAAGGTCTGATCCCGAAGAGGAAGGCACCGGAACATTCCGGTGCGTGTGCGTCCGGGGCCTCCGCCGGACGCACACGCACCGATCGACACCGCCGCTCCCCACGTGGTGCCGGTTCTCGAAAAAGTATCGGGGAGCCGTGCAGAGGCTGTCACGCGGCGGCGCCACCCGGGCCGCGACACTCTGGTCGTGGTCCCGGACGTCGGCCACCCGCGGAGGACAAGCCCGAACACGGGACGTTCTGTACAGCGAGCCATGCTTGGAAATCCCGCCGGGGGCAGGAGGATGCGCTACCCCCGGCGGGATGTTGATCACCGCGACGGTCCGCCGGACGGCCGCGGTGGCTCGGTGGTGGTCGCTGGGCGACCGGGTCAGACAGCTCGGCGCTGGGCCGGGACGTAGTACATGGCCGGACGACGGGCGAGCCGGTACCGGGCACGACCGGACGGTCCGGTCGCTTCCCCCGTGCACCTGACGTGCCCGCTGAGCATGAGACGGTTGAGGACCGCCTGGAGGTCCGGCTCGGGAAGGTCCACGGCAACGCCCAGGGCGAACAGCGTCATGCCCTGCTCCCCGACCGCCGCCAGGGCGGACAAGATCGCCTTACGTCCTCGTCCGTTCCCGCACACCCGCATCGCTGCGCCTCCTGTTGTGTGACGGTCGCCGGGCCGAGGGGGGCGCGGCCCGGCGACCGCCGGCCTTGAGATGGCCCCCGGCACCGTCGCGGCTTCCCACCTGCGGTGGGAGCGCGGCCCAGCACCGCCGGCCCGTGCTTCGAGTTCTCCCGTCTGCTGCTGCGTGCTGTGCGAATGCTTCTCGCATCTGCACGTGCAATGGACAATAACACCCTTGCACGGGCAGATGCACGTGCATCTGCCCCCTTGCATGGAGGAGTTTTGGTCGCTTCCGGGCCGGTTCATCAGGAAGACGGGTAGTTACGGCACCTACAGTGGTAATCGGGCTACAACCCGTGCAGCATCCCAACCCATTCCCATGGCAGACTCTGGGGACCATGTCTGACCCGGAGGATCCGTGACGACGCCAAACCTGGGCGGCCCCACCGTCCGTCGCATCCTGGTCGGCGCCCAGCTGCGCCGGCTCAGGGAAGCCGCGAACATCACTCGCGACGACGCCGGATACGTGATCAGGTCGTCGGGATCGAAGATCAGCCGACTCGAACTGGGAAAGGTGGGCTTCAAGGAACGCGACATCGAAGACCTCCTCACCCACTACGGCGTGACCGACCCTCACCAGCGCGAACCCCTTCTCGCCCTGGCCCGGGACGCCAACGCCCCAGGCTGGTGGCACAACTACGACGACGTCCTCGCACCGTGGTTCGAGACGTACGTCGGTCTGGAAGAGGCCGCCTCCCTGATCAGGACCTACGAGGTCCAGTTCATCCCCGGTCTGTTGCAGACGGAGGACTACGCCAGAGCGGTCACCCTCGCCGGCCGGCCCGACCTGCCCAACGAGGAGGTCGAGCGCAAGGTCAAGCTGAGGATGCACCGCCAGCGCATCCTCACCCGCTCGACCGACGCGCCCCGTCTGTGGGCCGTGATCGATGAGGGCGCCCTGCGCCGTCCGATCGGTGGCAGCCGCGTGATGAAGGCCCAGCTCGAGCATCTGCTGCAGATGCGCGAGCTCAAGAACGTGACGATCCAGATCATGCCGTTCCGGTTCGGCGGCCACGCCGCCGAAGGCGGCGCGTTCAGCATCCTGCGCTTCCCGGAGCCGGAGCTGCCGGACATCGTCTACGTCGAGCAGCTGGTCAGCGCTCTCTATCTCGACAAGCGCGAGCAGATCGAGCGGTATGTCCAGATTTTCGAGCGGCTGACAGTCGACTGTCAGCCGCCCGACCTCAGCGCGGAGATGCTGAACAAGATCATTTCACGCGCCTGAGAGTTCCTTCCCCTCCCCGAGCCTCTCGGGCCCGGCTCCCCGGCCGTGTCTCTCACCCGGTGCGGCGGTGGCACGTGATCATCCACGGCCCCGTCCGCACGGGCCCGGGGATTCACTTGTCCTGAGCACCCTTCACCGTGCCGACGGTGATGCACGTGCGATCCGGGGTTAACCGCTCGCCTCCAGCAACGGTGACAGAGGGCAGCCAAGATCGGCCATATGGCGCCATAGCGGTACTCACCGTGACATCCATCGCCATGACATTCCTAAGAGTAATCAAAGCACTGGCCTTTCGGCCTGGTTCATGCATATGCTCGCGCTAATGCACGTGCATCCGCATGAGCAGGCGCCACAGGACCGACACGGCGGTCCCAGGGCGCGACCACGGAACACAGGAGGCAGAGATGGCCCACGCCTACAACGGCATGCCGGCGGAAGACCTGGTTGACGTGACCTGGCGCAAGAGCCGCCGCAGCAACTCGTCCGGGAACTGCGTGGAGATGGCGAAGCTCGCTGACGGCCAGGTGGCCGTCCGCAACTCCCGCTTCCCCCACGGCCCGGCCCTGGTGTACACGCACGCTGAGATCGAGGCACTCGTGCTCGGAGCCAAGGACGGCGACTTCGATCACCTCCTGGGCTGACGACGGTCAGCCTCGCTCGGTGAACGCCGCGCGTCGTCATGGCCTGGACGACGGACGGCGTCACCGTGCGGCAGCAATTTCGGCATCCGACGCCGATTGCCTGCCCCATAGTGACAACCCGTAGTCGACATCTATCAACCAGTGCTACCTCACGCGCCATGGCACAAGAGACGCAAGCCGCCTCCCCCTCCGGAGGCGGCCTGCGGCAGGGGAGCCCTCCCCACAAATCCCGATACGTACGCATGATCGGGAAAGCAGGTGATCCGTTCCCCCGGCGGACTACTCTGAACGAGTGCCTCATCAGGCGGATCACCAGGCTGCGGACCAGTCGGAACCCGACGTGGACACCACCCACCGGACACCCCCTGGACGTGCGGCCGAAGCACCTACGTCCCGCCCCCGGTCCGGCCGCGAGTGGACCTTCCTCACCAACCACGCACACGTGCTGCTGTGCGTCACGGCTGATCCCGACGTCCTTCTGCGGGACATCGCCCTGAAGGTGGGAATCACCGAGAGAGCAGCCCAGCTGATCGTCACCGATCTGGAAGCGGCGGGTTACCTCACCCGGACGAGGGTCGGCCGGCGGAACCACTACTCGGTGAATTCACGGCTCCCCCTGCGTCACGCCCTGGAGTCACACCGGACGATCCAGGTCATCCTCGACATCGTGGCGCCGACCTCCTCTCCGGCGAGCCGGTCCCCCCAGCCCTGAACCTCCCGCACCGCCCGCGAACCTCCCCCACCGACGGTGTGCGAGCGCTCCGTCGGTGCCCCCTCCGGAACGAGACATCGTTGTCCACACGCTCAGGCGTCCCTAACCTACGTTGCCGTAAGCTTCGGTAACGTAGGTTGCCGCGTGGCGTCCCTCGTGGACGATCAGAGGTGGCCCGCCCCCGGACGACGGACATTCCGAAAGGCGACCGCAACATGGCGACTGGCTTCCCCTCAGCCCCACCCGTGATCATCCAAGGCGGGATGGGCGTAGGCGTCTCCTCCTGGCAACTGGCCAGGACCGTCTCCGCGACGGGACAGATGGGCGTCGTCTCGGGCACGGCGCTCGACATCGTTCTCGCCCGGCGGCTCCAGGACGGCGACCCCGGTGGTCATGCCCGTCTCGCTCTCAAGCACTGTCCGTTGCCCGAGCTCGCGGCGCGGGTTCTGGAACGATGGTTCCGCCCGGAGGGACGTGGAGGACGCCCGTACTCACCGGGCCCGAGACTGGGGCTGCGCGGCAACACCGTCGGCGACGATCTCGCCGTCGCCGGCAACTTCGTGGAGGTCTGGCTGGCCAAACAGGGCCATGACGGCCCGGTCGGGATCAACTTCCTGGAGAAAATCCAGCTCGCCACGCCCGCCGCCGCCTACGGGGCGATCCTCGCGGGCGTGGACTACGTGCTGATGGGGGCGGGCATCCCCCGGGACATCCCGTCGCTGCTCACCGCGCTCTCCCGGAACACCCCCGGTGGGGTGTGGGTGGACGTCGCAGGCGGCGACCGCCAGTGGCACGAACTCGATCCTCGGACGGTGACCAGGGGATCCGACCCGGAGCTTCGCCGTCCGCGTTTCCTCGCGATCGTCTCGGGTCAGGCTCTCGCCGTGTACCTGAACAGGGACGAGGCGACCCGTCCCGACGGCTTCGTCGTCGAGGGCCCGACGGCGGGCGGCCACAACACCCCGCCTCGCGGACGTCTCCAGCTCGACGGGACCGGCCAGCCTGTCTACGGCCCGAGGGACAGCGCCGATCTCCGTCAGGTGGCCGCCGTCGGCCTTCCGTTCTGGGTGGCCGGAGGGTACGGCGAACCGGAGCGCGTCCAGGCGGCCCTGGACGCGGGGGCCACAGGCGTCCAGGTGGGAACCCTCTTCGCCCTGTGCCGGGAATCCGGTCTGCTCAACGACCTGCGGCATCAGCTTCTCAGCCGTCTCCGGGACGGAACCCTCGACGTCCGCACGGACCCGGCGGCCTCCCCCACCGGGTTCCCCTTCAAGGTCGCGCGCCTTCCCGGAACACTCACCGACCCCGAGGTCTACGCCGCCCGGCCCCGGTTGTGCGACCTGGGGTACCTCCGGACGCCGTATGCCCGGGAGGGCGGGGCCATCGGCTACCGCTGCCCGGCGGAGCCGATCGACGTCTTCATCCGCAAGGGCGGCGACGCGAGCAACACGGCCGGTTCCGTCTGCCTGTGCAACGCGCTCACCGGGGACGTCGGACTCTCCCAGCAGCGCAAGGACGGCTACGTCGAGCTGCCCTTGGTCACTCTCGGATCCGATCTTGGAGGAGCCCTCGCCCTGGACCGCCTCACCGGGGCCGACGACGAGGGATGGACGGCGCGGCAGGCCATCGAGTGGCTGCTCGGCGACCGGAGCGAGCCCGGGTCCGCGTGAGCCCCGGGGCTATGGCGGGTCAACGACCGGAGCGGACCTGCTTGACGAGCCACGCCGTCCAGGCCTTCTCGAACTCCTGCGAGCTGATCCCCAAGACGGCCTGGGCCGGTCCGCTCCGGCCGGAGGCGATCCAGGTGTAGTAGGCGATGGCCTGGGCGGAACCCCACCGTTCCGCGATGTAGCGGAACACCATGGCCGACATGGCGTAGTTGAGGCCGATGGTCTCCTCCCGGGAGGAGTAGAAGTCCCGAGGGCGCCCCGGGGGCAGTCCGGTGCGGAACTGTCCCCGCTGGGCGAGGTACCGCAGGTCGAGCAGACGCTGGTTCCTCGCGAGAGGAACCTCTCGCTCCTCGCTCCAGGCGGCGAACCCCTCTTCCGCCCACACGGGATACGCCTGGTCGGCCGAGGTGCGCACCGCTTGGACGGCGATGGTCTGGGCGTGCGTGAACTCGTGCCGCAACGTCAACGCCAGATCGGCGTTCCCCCGTGTCTTCGCCATGTCGATCACGATCCGGGCTCCCCCGAGCCTCAGCGGGACCTCCCTGGTGGCTGCGGTCTCGGCCGCGTAGAGCGAGGCGCAGAACCCGCTGCTCGCAGCGACGGTGGTACCGCCGTACCAGGACTGTTTCGCCGTCTTGCTGCGGGTGAGGAAGACGACGAAACCCTGTGGTCCCGGTCGCGCGCCCCACAGACGCCGCACGGTGACAGCGGCCTTCTCCGCGATCTTGTCGACCTTCGTCACCGTCGGCATCGGGACGTCCGGACCCGCGGCGACGGTGACGAGGCCGCCTCCTGCCACCTTCAGCGCGATGCCGTCGATCGGGCCGGGCGACCGTGACCGCGCCAGTCCCCGTCCGGGAACGGACTTCGCGAGCATCACCGCGCCGCCGCGACGCACCCACGTCTCCTCGTACCCGAGGGCCACGGGTTCGACGTCCGCCTTCCCCAGCCGGTGCACCAGGGCGACGCCGAACTCCCTGCCGCCCGCGACGGCGGAACTCGCCGTCCCGCCGTCCTCGACGTCCCGGTACACGGGCTCGGCGAGGGAGAACTGGACGAGGTTGCGGAAGGTCTGCCGCTGCCGGGCGACCAGGGCGGGGTCCGCGGAGTCCACCGAGGCCAGAAACGCCTTCTCGTTCCTGCCCCTCAGCGCCGATGTCCGGGCCTCCAGCGCGATCCGGACGTCCTGGTCGAACCGTCGCTCGGGGGTGAGGTCCTCCTCGTCCTCCCCGCCGGTCCCTCCCTTCCCACCAGGGACTTCCCGGACGGTCCCGGGGTGTCCCGTGCCCGTGAGTGCCCTCCCCGGACCGCTGAACGAGATGAGGAACACCATCCCGGCCGTCCCCATCGCGGCGATCAGCACGAGGCACAGGACGACGGCGGCGGCGACTCCCGCACCTGGCCGGCGGGGCGGAACGCGGTACGGGAGGACTCCGTGGCCCGCGGTCCCGTACCCGAACGGCGGGTACTGCCCGGGTGGGTATTGTCCGGTCGGGTACTGCCCGGGTGGGTACTGCCCAGACAGGTACGGCGCAGATGGATACGAACCGGGCGGGGGCGGAGGGTGAACGCCCTGCGGGAACGGTCCGGGCGGTGGGGTTCCGAGGGCTTCCGGCGTGGAGCGACAGCCCTCGGTCATCGCGCCCTCCCCTCACCGAGGCGATGTCCCAGCCCCCCGGGAACCCCTCGAATGCTAACCGACAACTGTCGGCTTCCGACGTGGACCAGCGGAGTGACGCGGGACGTCCGCACGAACTGGGCGAGAACGGCACCGTCCGGGAACGGCACCGAGCGCGTCCGGCGGGCACCTCACCGCCCAGACCGGACCTGTTTGACGAGCCAGGTGGTCCATGCGGACTCGAAGCTGGCCGAGCTCACCCCGAGCACAGCCTGGGCCGAGTTCTTCTGCCCGGAGGCGATGCGAACGTAGAGATCGACCGCCTTCTCGGCGCCCCAGCGGTCCGCCACATACCGGAAGACCATCGCCGACTTGGCGTAGTGGAGGCCGATGAATTCCTTGTTCGAGGAGTAGAACGCGATACGGCTGGAGGGGGGCATACCCGTCGTGAAGTACCCCTTGCGTTGCAGGTACCGCAGCGTGTTCAGACGAGGACTCCGCGACAGGGGGACGTCCTTCTCCTCGCTCCAGGAGGCGAAACCCTCCTCTGCCCAGGTGGGGTAGGGCTCGTCCAGCGAGAGCGACTGGGAGACGGCCCGGATCCGCACCGACAGGGCGTGGGTGAACTCGTGACGCAGGGTCGCCGACAGATCCTTGTCGTCCCTCACCTGGCTCAGGTCGATCACGACCCTGGAACCACCCAGACGGAGGCTCTCGTCCTTCAGGGTGCCGTCGTCGGCCACGGCGGCGGGGGGTGTGGCGCCGGGGTCACGACCGGCGGCGACCAGGCGTTTGTCCACGGCGTACTGGGAGACGCAGAACCCGGAGCTCCCGATGATTTCGCTCCCGCCGAACCATGCCGTTTTCACCGCCGTTCTCCTGGAGAGGAAGACGGCGAAGCCCTTCGGCCCGGGACGGGATCCCCACAGCTTGAGGACCGGTAGGGCCGCCTTCTCGGCGAGCCGGTCCACCTTGGCCACCGTCGCGGCAGTGACGTCAGGGCCTGCCGCGACGGTCACACGACCACCGCCGACGACCTTCAAAGCCGTCACATTGAGGGGATTGTCCCCCTTGCTGGAATGCCCGACGTTCTCCTTCACCACGGAGTCGACCATGGTGATGCCCGTCCCCCGGCGGACCCAGGTCTCCTCGTACCCGAGGGCGACCGGCTCGACGTCGGCCTCACCCAGGCGGTGAACCAGGGCGACACGGTACGACCTGGCTCCCGTGACGGTCCGGCTGGCGATCCCGAAGCCGAGATCGAGCCGGTAGGCGGGATCGGTCACGGGGTACTGGACGAGGTTGCGGAAGATCAGCCGCTGCCGGGCGAGCACGGTGCGGGCGGTGGGGTCGACGGCGGAGAGGAAAGCCTTCTCGTTCTTGGTCCGCAGGGCCGTCGTCCGGGCCCCGAGAGCGGTGAGGACATCCTTGTCGAGCTGTTCCTCCGGGGTGATCTCGTCGGCCTGGTTGTTGAGTTTCCTCAGGTACAGCAGGCCGCCCGCGCCCGCTCCCGCGGCGAGGACCAGCAGCCCGACGACACCGATCACCAGCGCGATCGCGAGACCCCGGTGCCGGGACGGCGGGCGGGGGTACCCCGGCGCACCGTTCGGCAGGGGTGGGTACGGGTACTGCCCGCCTTGCGGGGGCGGGTACGGGTACTGCCCGCCCTGCGGGGGCGGGTACGGGTACTGCCCACCCTGCGGCGGTGCGTACGGATACTGCCCGTTCGGCGGGGGGACGGGGTGAGCGTCGAAGACCCCGGGGCGAGGACCAGGCCCACCCTCACTCATGACGCTCCTCTCGCGGAGATCACCGAAGGACCCCCGAACGAACGACGAATGTAGTCGACACCCAGGGGTGCCACTCCTCCCTTCGCACGACGGCGGGATCACCCACCTGGACGAGGCTGCGCAGTCCAGCCACCCTCGACGCACCGCCGGGGCCGGAGGTTCCCGGGCGTCCCCGAGGGTTGAAAGATGCGTGTTCACGTGCGGTGATAGCGTCAAGAACCCCGCTCCGGAACAGACCCGGACGATTCGACCCCGAAGGAGGGCCCGTGCTGACGTCGTCGGCCACAGCACCTCACCGACCGCGCCGTTCGGTCCTCTACATGCCCGCGGCGAACGACCGGGCCCTCGCGAAGGCCAAGACCCTTCCCGCGGACGCCGTCATCTTCGATCTTGAGGACGCCGTCGCCCCGGACGCGAAGGAACTCGCCCGGGCGAAGGCCTGCGCCGCCGTCAAGGACCCGGGCTACGGCCGCCGGGAGCTGACCATCCGGATCAACGGGACGGGAACCCGCTGGCACGACGACGATCTCCTGGCCGCCGCCGCCGCGGGACCTGACGCGATCGTCGTCCCGAAGGTCTCCTCGGCCGCCGAGGTCCACCGTCTGGAGGCCGCACTGGAGGCCGCGGGCGCCCCCGGGCACACCTCGCTCTGGGGGATGCTCGAAACCCCCGCCGCGATGCTGCACGCCGAGGAGATCGCCGGGGCGTCCGAACGCCTCACCGTGCTGGTGATGGGCACGAACGACCTGGCCAAGGAGCTCCAGGCGGAGCACGTCCCGGGGCGTGCGCCTCTGCTCACCGGCCTGCGGCTCTGTCTGCTCGCCGCGCGGGCGACGGGGACGGTCATCCTCGACGGCGTCTACAACGACGTGTCGGACGCCGAGGGGTTCGAGGCCGAGTGCCGTCAGGGACGCCAGCTCGGGTTCGACGGTAAGACCCTGATCCACCCCCGTCAGATCGAACCCTGCAACCGGATCTTCGCCCCGGACGAGGCCGAGGTCGAGGAGGCACGGACCGTGCTCCGGGTCTGGGAGGAGGCCTTGGCCGCCGGACGCGGGGTCGCCACCGTCGGCGGACGGATGATCGAGAACCTGCACGTCGAGAACGCGCACCGGATCCTGGCCACCGACGCGGCGATCCGGGCGATGGCCGAAGCCGGGTAGGACGTCCCTCCGGGCCCGGATCCGGGCCCTTTCCACACCGTCGAGGAGTCCCCGGAAGGACCAATGTCCGGGCCTTCACGGTAGAAGATCACGCATGGTGTCGTGATGCTGACCGCTGCGAGCGACGCCGTCGGCGGGGCACCCGTCATCCGTCGTCCGCGCCTGCCCTGGACCCTCACGGCGCACGCGGGCATCGAGCTGTCGCCGCTGGGGTGGGCCGCCCAGGTGATCCCGCTGCTGCTGATCGGCGTCCTGCTCGGCGAGGTGGTCGACAGGTTCCGGCAGGCGGAGGCCGAGAGGCGCCGTCTCGAAGCGGCGGCGAGAAGCCACCGCGAGGCCGTCGAGATCAACGACACGATCGTCCAGGGCCTCACCGCGGCGAAGTGGTCTCTCGAGGCGGGGGACGCCGGCAGGGCGCTCGACCTGATGACCGAGACGCTGGACCTCGGCCATCGGCTCGTCTCCGACCTGATCCGGCAGGCGCAGATTTCGGAGTCGTGGACCGGCGACCAGCGGGACGGCCGAGGATCAGGAAACTCCTCGACCCAATCGATGTGACTACGGTCACAACAGATCCGATGGTGGCGGCCCTCAGGTGCGGGCCTGGGGCGCCGATGCAACCAGCGACAGTCGTCGCCAGCGGTCGGAGAGCACGTTCCGATCGGCCGGAGGCGCACAACCTGAGATCGATCCGGTTGCTCTGGAGGAGCCCGTGCGCCCAGATCAGCCCGCCGTACCGGCCCGGCCCGCCCGCACCTCCCGGCGGAGGAGCGCCGCGACGGCGGTCGGTGCGGTCGCGTTCGTCGCGGCGATGACGGTCGGCGCCGCACCGCCCGCCGCGGCGGCGCCGCCTCCGATCCCGATCGTGGACTGTGTCCTGGTGCAGCCCAACGGCTCCTTCCGCGCGGTGTTCGGGTACTACTACGGCGGGCCCTCGTCCGTGACGATCCCGCACGGTCCGTACAACTACGCCTGGCCGTCGGACCTGACCGGTTCGCTGCCGACGACCTTCGAACCCGGCCCCCACCAAGGGGCGTTCGCGACCCCGCTCCAGCCGAAGAACGCCAAGGTCACCTGGGTGATCGCCGGATGGGGATCCACGGCGAGCTGGAGGACGACCCGGTGTGGCCCGGACGTCGTCCTCCCCACCGAGGGCAACGGGATGGGCCCGATCCTCGTCCTGGGACTCAGCATGATCCTGTCGTTCCTACCCGTCGCCCTGCGCAACCGGTGGCGCAAGCGGAGGGCATGATGCGACGCGTACTCGCCGTCGGGGCCCACCCCGACGACATCGAACTCGGCTGCGCCGGGACGATCGCCGCCCACCGGGCGGCCGGTGACCTCGTCACCATGCTGGTGCTCACCGGCGGCCAGAACGGCCCCGGCCCCACCTCCGAACGCTGGGCGGAGGCCCAGCGTGCCGCCCTGCTCCTCGACGTGGAACTGATCTGGAGCGGACTGATCGACTGCACCCTCGTTCCCGACTCAGGCCTGATCGCCACGATCGAGCACGCGATCACCGCCTGCGCGGCCGATGTCATCTACGTCCACGCCCCGGACGACTCGCACCAGGACCACCGGGCCGCGGCCGCGGCCACCTTGTCCGCGGGCCGGCTCGGGAGCCGCATCCTGCACTACCGCAGTCCGTCCACCGTCCAGTTCAACCCCTCGGTGTTCGTCGACGTCTCCGAGCACCTCGGCACCAAGCTCGCCGCGCTCGACTGCCACCGGACCCAGGTCGATGGGTCGTCGATGGTCGACTCCGAGGTGGTCGTCGTCTCGGCGAGGTACTTCGGTGCCCTCGCCCGGATCCAGTACGCCGAGGCCTTCGCCCCGGCCCGCTTCGTCTGGGACCTCTCCCCGCAGGCACGGGAGACTGAGCGGTCCCGCTCGGAGCCCTCCCGCGCCGGCCAGCCCCGTGCCGACCAGACCCGTAGCGACCAGACCCGTGACGACCAGGCCCGTCGGGAGCGCGATCTGCCCCAGCAACGTCACCAGCCGCCGAACGAGGTGCGGACGTGGTGACAGACCCACCGGGGCATCCCGCACCGGCGTCGGACCGTCCCGAGCACCACCGGTGGGCCCTGCTGACGTACGCGGTGGTCCTCGGCCTCGGGTTCGCCTTCGCCGGCGTCGACCGGACCCTCTGGATGATCTCCGTCATCCTGACTCTGGTCTTCTTCGCCTACTTCATCCGGCATCTCTCCTTCGCCATCTCCGCCGCCCGGTGGGCCGAAGGCGATCTTGAGGCCCCCTGCGTCGGCATCGAGTCGTACACGCCCCAGCTCACCGTCCTCGTCGCGTGCAAGAACGAGGAACTCGTCGTCGACGGGATGGTCACCGCCCTCCTCGGCCTCGACTACCCGGACGACGCGATGACCCTCCTCGTCGTCGACGACGGGTCGGACGACGGCACGGGGGCCCGGCTCGACGCCTGGGCGGCGGCAGACCGGCGGCTCCGCGTGCTCCACCGGCTCCCGGGCGCCGGTGGGGGCAAGTCGGGTGCCCTCAACGACGCCCTCGAATTCGCCCTGGCCGACATCGACGCCGAGATCGCCGTGATCTTCGACGCCGACCACGAACCCGATCGGGGAGCCCTGCGCAGACTCGTCCGGCACTTCCGGGATCCGAGTGTCGGAGCGGTGATGGGCCGGTGCGTGATCCGCAACGGCATCGAGTCGTCGCTCGCCTCCACGATCTTCATCGACTACCTCTCGGGATACCTCGTCAACGAGTACGGACGCCAGGCCCTGTTCGAGCTGCCGGCCTACGGCGGGGCGAACTGCGCGGTGAGCATCGAGGTCCTGCGCGCCCTCGGCGGGTGGAACCCGCACACGGTGACCGAGGACACCGACCTGACGCTGCGGGTGCTCCTGATGGGTAAACGGGTGCGGTTCGACCCGACCGCCGTCGACTTCGAGGAGGCGGTGAGCTCGACGAAGCGGTTCTGGAAGCAGCGTCACCGCTGGGCCCGAGGACATCAGAAGTGCCTGCGCGACTACTGGCGGCCCGCCATGCGCAGCCCGTACCTCACGGTCGCGGACAAGATCGAAACGATGATGTTCCTCTGGATCTACCACATCCCGGTGATGTGCGGGATCGGTCTGACCATCACCGTCCTGCGCGTGTTCGGCGTCGGCGGCGAGGGAGCGTCCGCCCCCATCTCGATGGCGGCGCTGATGTTCGCCGGGCCGTTCGCCGAACTGACCGTCGGGTTGCTCCTCGGTCGTGTCGAGCGAAGGGCCGCGTGGATGCTCGCCGCGTTCGTCCCCTCGTTCGGCCTGTCGATCCTCACCATCACCGTCGCCTATCTCGACGGGATGTGGGGCCGGGAGTACTCGTGGGTGAAGACCGCCCGCACCGGCACGCCGGGCGTCGGCCCGGCATCGGACGACGGTCAGCAGGCTCTCGGTGTCCTCCCCGGCACCGGCCCCGGGCCGGCGTCGGCGGCTGCGTCGGGGACAGGTCCGGGGACGGGGACGGCATCGTTCGCCCGCCGGGACAGCAGCCTGAGATGACCGCGACCCTCGTCTCCGGCGCGGCCGGCCCCCACGGCCCCCAGACCACCGGGGTAGCCCTCATCCGGAAACCCGGCGCCACACGCGCCGTCACGATCCGGCGACGCTGGGTGATGCTGGAGATCCTCGGGGTGGCCGTCTGGTGCGTCGCCGGGTTCAACCTGTTGATCGATCCTGCCCGGCGGGTGGAGATCTCGATCTCGTCGGCCATCCTCCAGGCGCTCGGTCAGGGCCACGTCTCCACCGTCCTCGGCGACGCCTTCCTCATCTTCGGCCCCGACGGCCCGCCGATCGTCGCCAACCTGACCGCGTCGTGCTCCGCTCTCGGCAACATGCTCGCCCTCTCCTCCCTCGCCTTCGCCTGCATGCGCCAGCAACCGCAGGCCTCCGTCGGACTGCTGCTCGCCGCGGGGTGGGCAGTGATCGCCAATCAGATCCGCCTGGTCCTCTCCTTGCTCGCCGGGGTCCGCTTCGGGGTGCACTCACTCGTGCTGTTCCACGACTGGGTCGGGGCCGTCATCAACTTCTGCTTCGTACTGATCGGACTCCTCGTCATGGTCGCCTTCACCATGCAACAACCGGAACGGGCCGAGCAGGACCGTTCCGGTCGGCACACCGCCGGGCGTCCCTACGCCTGGGCACGGCCCGGCCTCGGGTACCGGGTCGAGCTGGCGGATCTCCCTCCCACCCCCAAGATCCGCGTCGCCGCTCTGATCCACCGCTGGCTGCTGCCCCGGCAGGTCTCACGCTGGCTGGGGGCACGGCGTGAACGCCGCCGGATCGACTACCGTCTCGGCCACCTCGACCCGGCCGACCGGGCGGCCGCCGTCGTCGAACTGACCGGCCACGGACTCGGCGCGCACACGGCGACCCTCGTCGCCGTCGCGTCGTTCGAGAACGACGGACGCGTGCTCAACGCCCTCGCCGACGCCGTCGCGGCCCGCCAGTGGGAACCGATCTCCGATCCCCGCATCGGAGCCCTGCGGCTGTGGGCCCGTGCCTGGCTCATGCGCCGTCCGGTCAACCACGAGTGCCACCACAGTACGGCCCGGGGGGAGGACCGGCTGATCGCGGTGACGGGAGCGGGAGGCCCGGCCGGGGTCGCCGTGATCCGCGCCCTTCTCGCCACGGGACGCCGGGTCCTCGCCGTCGACGCCGACCCCGAGGCCGTGGGACTGCGGCTCGCCTGCGAGGCGGGGATCCTTCCCCGGGCGGACGCCGACACCTTCGGGACCGCCTTGCTGGAACTCGTCGCGGAACGCAAGCCGTCCGCCCTGATCTGCACCGTCGCCGAGGAGTACCAAGCGATGGCGGAACAGGTCGACGCCCTGGCCGACCTCGGCTGCCGGACCTGGTTGCCGCCCCTGGAGGCCGCGGAGACCTGCCTGGACAAGAAGGCGTTCGCGCAGGCGCTGAAGAAGGCAGGGGTCCCGCACCCGGCGACGGTGACGACACGCGCCGCCGCCGGCCGGATCCCCGGTCCCTGGATCGTCAAGCCCCTCCGGGGCCGCGGCAGCCGAGACGTGATGACCGCCGACACCCCGAAGGAGCTGACCCAGGCGTTCGCCGCCGTCCCCGACCCCGTCGCGCAGACGCGGGTGGCCGGGCGCGAGTTCACGGCCGACGTCCTGGTCGACCGATCGGGCAGCGTGCTGACGTGCGTACCCCGCTGGCGTGACGACACCCGTGGCGGGATCTCCGTCCGGGGCACCACGTTCGACTCGCACGCCGTGACCAAGGTCGTCATGGACGCCGTCGCCGCGGTCGGGCTCACCGGGCCGGCGAACGTCCAGGGATTCGTCGAGAACCCCGAACCCCTCGACGACGACCCCGAGGCCGAGGTACCCGTCACGATCATCGAGATCAACCCCCGTTTCTCCGGTGGGCTGCCGCTCACCCTCGCCGCCGGTGCCGACGTGGTGAACACCTACCTGGCCGGCATCCTCGACCCGACGGCCGCCCTCCCCCGGCTGACCTTCGCCCCGGACGTCAAGATGGCCCGTCATTTCGCCGAGGTGTATTACGGCCCCGACGGAACGGCGGTCATCGACCCGTTGGGGGTGAGATGCGGTTGAGGTCCCCGGATCAGCTGGCTCCACGACAGACCCGACCGGAGGGGACGGACGCCGTCCGCCGCCGGATTCTCGTACCGTTCGGCACCCGGCCGGAGGTCATCAAGCTCGCTCCCGTCGTGCGGGCCCTGCGTTCGGCGGGCCACGACGTCACGACCGTCGACACGGGTCAGCACACGTCGGCGGTCATGGCAGCCGACGTGCAACGTGACCTCGGACTGCGGCCCGACGTGCGGCTCCGGCTCCCGGACGGCCCCGGCCGCACCGGGCGACTGCTGTCGGGAGCCGTCCGGACCCTCGCCGAGCACCCCGTCGACGTCGTCCTCACCCTGGGAGACACCCATACGGTCCCCGCCTACGCTCTCGCGTCGCGGACGGCGGGGATCCCCTTCGCCCATCTGGAGGCAGGCCTGCGCAGTTTCAACCTGCGCAGCGTCGAGGAGGTCAACCGGCGGGTGGCCGGTGCCGCCGCCCAGCTGCACTTCGCGCCGACGGAGCGCGCGGCCTCCTTCCTCGCCCACGAGGGCATCCCTCCCGAGCGGGTGTTCGTGGTCGGGAACCCGGTCATCGACGCCTTGTGCGAACGCGGCGTGGCCCGCGTGGCCCCGTCGGAGCGGGTCGGCGTCCTCATCACCGCGCACCGGGCGAGCAACGTCGACGACCCGGCACGCCTGGCCCGGCTGATCGGTCTCGTCGCCGCGCTCGCCCGCGAGGTCGGGCCCGTCCTCTTCCCCGTGCATCCGCGCACCGCGAAGCGGCTCCGGGAGCACGGTCTCTCGGACCGGCTGGCGGACCTGCCGGGGGTGACTCTCCGCGACCCGCTGCCCTACCCGGACCTCCTCACGGCCCTGGCGTCGGCACGAGTCGTCGTCACCGACTCCGGCGGGCTGCAGGAGGAAGCCGCCTACTTCGGCGTCCCCGTCGTCGTGCTGCGGCGTTCGACACCTCGCTGGGAGGGCGTGGAACAGAACGCGGCGGTCCTGACCGGCATCACGAGCGACGACGAGGCGAGCACGGCGGCGGAGGCCGCACGACGTCTGGCCGAGCCCGTCGAGCTGGAGCGGATCGCCGGGCTCCCCTGCCCGTACGGAGACGGGACGACGGGACCCCAGGTCGCCGCGATCCTCGCGGACCCGGCCACGACCCCGCTGCTCGAACTGACGGAGCCGGACTTCACCGACGGCACCCGGCCCTGGGAGGTCGTCCGTTGAGCGGGCGATCATTCCCGGGGTGGACGGGACCGCCACCGGCAGGAGTCGTCGTCGACCTCGACGACACGATCTATCCGCAGGCCACGTATCTGAGAGGAGCGGTGTCCGAGGTCGGCCGGGCCGCTCAGGCCGCGGGGCTGGACGGCGAGGCCGTCTGCCGCGCCCTCCGGTCTGAGATCCACGCAGGCTCCGACCGGAACGGCACGATCGACCGGGCTCTGGCCCGCTGCGCCGTGCCGCCCGACCAGGCGGCGAAGATCACTCCCGTGCTGGTCAGAGCGTTTGTCGGGTACCGGCCCGAACGGCTGCCTCTCTACGAGGACGCCGGGGCAGCCCTCGCCGCCCTGCGGACCCGGTACCCGCTGGCCTGCCTGACCGACGGCAACCCGGTGATCCAACGGGCGAAACTCGCGGCCACCGGCATCGTCGACGCGGTGGACCTCGTGGTGATCACCGACGAGCTCGGCGGACGAGCTCGGCGGAAACCGCATCCCGCGGGCCTGCTGCGCATCGCGGACCGGTTCGGTGTACGCGCCGAGGATCTCGTGGTGATCGGCGACCGTCCCAGCAAGGACATCGCCGCCGCGGTGGCGGTCGGTGCCCGCTCGATCCGGGTGGGCACCGGGGAGTACGCCGCAGCCGGGGACCTGCCGCCCGCGACCGTGTCGGTCCCTAATCTCGTCACCGCGGCGTCCCTGCTGTGTTCGCTCGTCCAGGGCCCGGAGGTGCGCCGGGCGCCGGCCCCCCAGTCCGCCCGCTGACCGGATCCCGGCCCGGCCCCGGCACCGGCGACGATAGGTTTGCCGCGATGTGTGCCTCGCCGAAACCATCCGCGCCGTCCGGCAAGGGCAAGGGCGCCGCGCGCCCTGACGCCACCGGGGATCCCCTCACCCGTTGGTCGCGCGACGTGCGTGTGCTGCACGTCGCCCACGGGCTCGCCGCCGAACGCTACGCGGCCTTCGCCCGGACGACTGGCGTCCTGGTCGCGGTCTTGACCTCGGCGGTCGGGACCGCCCTCTTCGTCTCCGCCGGGAGCCCGATCCAGGATCTCGTGCGCACGGTCGCAGCGACCCTGAGCCTGCTCGCGACCGTCATCGGTGTCGCCCAGATCGCTCTCCACCACCCCGACCTCGCCGTCCGCCACCGTCAGGCGTTCATCGACTACGGAAGGCTCCATCGCCGGCTCGACGTCATGCGCTCGGAGTCCGCGGGTTCCTCGCCGGGGTCGTCGTCCGGGGCCCTGTCCTCCGGCGCCGCCCAGCCGGGCGCCGAGTCCGGGCTGGAGGAGTTCCGGGAGGCGTGGACCGCGGCGGAGGAGGCAGCCCCCGTCGTCCCCGCCCGGCTCCGTTCCGCCGCGCGGCGCACCATCGCCAGGGCCGACAAGAGAGCCCGGGCCGCGAACGCGGCGGCCGCCTCCTGATCTCCGGTCAGCGGACCCTCCCGAACCCACCGGACCCCCGGAATCGGGTGCGATGAAATTCCCCCGACGGGAACCACCGAATCTTCCCCGATGATGTGCGACCTTTCCGACATCTTCGATGGGACTCCGCCGAGAGACACCCATTCCCGTCGCCGTTCGAGACGTGTCCCAGGTGAAGCTCTTTCAGTGAGCCTCGCGAATCTCTTCACGAAATCGCGGACGAAATGTTTCGCCAAGGCGGACGACGTCTCGGCGCCGGCGGGGTGAACTGACAAACGTGCAGGTAGAAGGCCTACCGGAGCGACACGAGAAGAGCGGACCCCCAAGGATCCTCCTTCATTGATCCCCCACGAGCCATCCGTCATACGCCTCGCGCGAGCGCCGGGACCCGACGCTTGACAAGTTTCCGGGACGGAACCTTATTCTGGCCCACCACAGTTTCCGTAAGCACGGGTCAGGCGGAGAGCAGTGTCCCCCTGAATGCCCACCGAACCGGAGTACGCGCGCGGAAAAACACCTTCTCGGAACGAGGCGACCTTGACTACCAGTTCTACGAGGCACGACGATCACCGAGGCGGCAGAACCCGCCGTCGGACGGCATTCGCGGTGGGGACCGCAAGCGTGCTCGGCATGCTGATCCCGATCGTCCTGTCCAGCAGTGCGGACGCCGCCGCCACCACGCTGGGGGCCGCCGCGGCGCAGAGCGGCCGGTACTTCGGGACCGCGATCAGCACCGGCAGGCTGAACGACAGCACCTACACCCGCATCGCGA
>JAUPKQ010000018.1 GCA_030837345.1 Actinomycetota bacterium
CGATGTTGGCGGCCTTGCGGCCCGGCGGGAGGACCTTCTCCCCGCGTCGGCGCTTGTACCCCACGATCGCCTCGGGGTGCAGGCCGACGTAGCCCAGGTCGGCGAGCAGGCCCAGGAACTGAAGGACCTTGTCGACGATCGTGAAGCGGCGGGCGGCGGTGATATCGACCGTGCGCCCGGGCAGGACGCCGGAGACCCACAGCAGTTCCCCGTCGGGGGCGGCGATGGTCTGGACGTTGCCGCCGTGGCGGCGGTGCTTGCCGGAGTACCAGTACTGCTTGGCCGTGTACTCGGCCTTGATCCGCTCGGTGGGGATGTTGACGCCGTCGACGATCAGGTACGGCCACCCGGCTTTGACGGCCAGGGACCGGTAGGTGTGCCCACCCTCCAGCCAGGCGCACGTCAGCACGGCCTGCAACCACACGTCGTAAGCCCGCCACCGGGTTCCGCTCCGCCGCTGGTACCGCGTCAGGGCATCAACCAGACGCGCCACCACGTGAACTGGCGTAGCCAGGGCCAGACCGTAGATGATGGGAGCGGAAGCCCTCGTGTCTGTTGTTGTCACAGATTACATACATCGGGGGCTTCCGCCATGCCCGGCGACGACACGCCGGATGTGACCCTTTCGACACCATCGACAGACCCGATGATCGTCCCCATCACCCCGAAACGATCATCATGCCTGACCTGCGCGAGTACTTCGACGCCCCACCAGTCAAGGCCCTCCGACCTGCGAAAACGAGGTTGAGCCAGGCTCAATGTTGAAGGGCCCGAACCGGGCGGTCATCACGCTTTCGTGGCGACGTTCCATACGACTTTGGTTGCAGGCCGCACGGGAAAGACCTGGCGAGGAGCGGGGCAGGTCCTATCGGACTGTGGAGGACACACCCGCGGGGACCGGCTTCCTCATCCGGGCCTCGCACCGGTTGGCCCCGTGGTTGCTGGCCGCAGGCATGCTGCCCGGCCTGCTGCTGTGCCCACGTCACCCTCCGTACCCGTTCGTCGGCTCGTCGGCTCGTCGGCTCGTCGGACAGGATCATGGCCCTGTCGACGTGTCTCGCCGTGGTCACGGCCGTTCGGGCCAGACGTCTCCGGTGGACCCTGTACGTCGCGGCTGCGACCGGGTGGCTCACGGTGTCGATGTGGGCGCCCCTGGCGGCGTCCGGGTACTACACGGTCGTCTCGAACCGGCCCGGGCGGACGCGCTCGCTCCGGATCGCGGCCTTCACGGTGGTCACGGGCCTGCTGGTCACCGCGCCCCTCGCCGCCTCGTGGCCACGAACCCACCAGATCGACCGGCTCGAGGGGTGCTGGTCGGCCTCGCGTCGACCGCGGCCATCACCGGGCCCCCGATCGTCCTGGGCCTCTGGGTCGACGCCCGACGGCGTTTGGTCGACGCCTTGCGCGATCGGGCCGAACGGCTGGAACGGGAACGGACGGCCCTCGCCGAACGGGCCCGCACGAAGGAGCGGACCCGTATGGCTCACGAGATGCACGACGTGGTGGCGCACCGCGTCTCGCTCATGGTGTTGCAGGCAGGTGCCCTCGAGGTCTCCGCGCGGGACGAACGAACGGCCGAGACGGCGGCGCGGATCCGCGTCACGGGCCGGGAAGCGCTGGCCGAACTGCGTCAGGTACTGGGCGTCCTCGAGTCCCCCGCCGGTGAGGGGGCGCCTGGTGACTCGCTCACGCCGCAGCCGACCCTCGCCAACCTCGATCGGCTCGTCACGCTGGCCCAGGCTCTAGGGGTCCCCGTGACGGTCCACGACCGCTTCCGCCGGCCGGCCGCCGAGCCATCGGCCGCCGTGGAGCGGGCCGCCTATCGCGTGGTCCAGGAAGGTCTGGCCAATGTCGCCAAGCACGCGGGCGCCGTCCCCACGGACGTCGTCCTGGACCGCACCGGGGACCGGCTGGAGATCACGGTGACGAACGCCGCTCCGGACGGACGACGCCCGGCGCCTGCTCGCACGACTCACCCCACGCGAGCAGGACGTCGTCCGGGCGGTGGCTCGCGGACTGTCCAACGCGGAGATCGTCCGGGAGCTGCGGATGCGCGAGGCAACCGTGAAGACCCACGTGAGCCGTGCCATGGCCAAGCTCGGCCTGGCCAACCGGGTCCAGGTGGCGGCCCTGGTCCTGGCGTGAAAGCCGATCACACCGTCCGAGGTCAGCGCAGGTGGCCCGCGCCCTCCAGGCTCTTGCTGGCGACGAGCTCCTTCGCGTGGACGACGAAGTCGTCGAGCGACATCTGGGTCTCCTTGCCGGAGCGGTCCCTCACCGTGACGCCACGCTGCGCGGCCTCGCGCCGTCCGACGACGACGACGAGCGGGATCTTGCGCGTGACGGCGGCCCGGACCTTGGCGTTCAGGCGGCCGTCGCTCGCGTCGACCTCGGAGCGCAGATCGGCGTCGAGGAGGACCTGGTTCACCTCGGTGGCGTACTCGATCAGGTCGTCGACGATCGGGATCACCCGGACCTGCTCCGGCGCGAGCCAGACGGGGAAGGCCCCTGCGAAGTGCTCGGTCAGGTAGGTGACGAACCGTTCGTGGGAGCCGAGCGGCGCCCGGTGGATGACGACGACGGGCTTCTCACCGCCGTCCGAGTCCTTGTACGTCAGGCCGAAACGCTGCGGGGTGTAGAGATCGACCTGGTTCGTCGAGGCCGCGAACTCCTTGCCGGTCACCGCGCGGATGTTGAAGTCGACCTTGGGCCCGTAGTGGGCTGCCCCGCCGATGTCCTCGACGTAGGGGATGTTCGACTCCTCCATCGCCTCGCGCGTGATGCGCTCGGCGTTCGCCCACATCTCCTCGTCGTCGTGGTACTTCTCCTTGTTCTTCGGGTCGCGCAGGGCGAGGACCATGTAGAAGTCCGTGATCCCGAGCGCCCGGTAGAACTCGTCGTGCATCCGCATGACCTCAAGGAACTGGTCCTTGGCCTGGTCATACGTGCAGTAGATGTGCGCGTCGTCCTGGGTGAACCCGCGGGTGCGCATGATGCCGTGGAGCTGCCCGCTGCGCTCGAACCGGTAGACGGTGCCGTGCTCACCGATCTTGTAGGGCAGGTCGCGGTAGCTGTGCGGCCGGGCCTTGAAGACCATGTGGTGGTGGGGGCAGTTCATCGGCCTGAGGTAGTACTTCTCGCCCTCGATCTCGATGGGGGCGTAGAGGTCCTCCGCGTAGTACGGCAGGTGACCCGACAGGTAGTAGAGGTCCTCCTGGGTGATGTGCGGGGTGACGACCCGCTTGTACCCCAGGCGCCGCTCGACCTGGCGGGACCAGGCCTCGAGCTCGTCGCGCACGATCGTGCCGTTCGGCAGCCACAGCGGCAGGCCCTTGCCGACCTTGCTGCTGAAGGCGAAGAGATCGAGGTCCTCGCCGATCCGCCGGTGGTCGCGCTTGGCGGCCTCCTCCAGCAGGCGCAGATGCTGCTTCAGCTGGTCCCGGCTCGGCCAGGCGGTCCCGTAGATGCGCTGGAGCTGCGGGTTCTTCTCGCTCCCCCGCCAGTACGCCGCGGCGGACCGGAGCAGCGAGAAGGCCGGGATCAGCGAGGTCGACGGCAGGTGCGGCCCCCGGCACAGGTCGCCCCAGCAGCGCTCACCGGTCCGCGCGTCGACGTTGTCGTAGACGGTGAGATCGAGACCGCCGACCTCCACGGACTCGGTGGAGTCCGCACCGCCCTTGAGGTCGATCAGTTCGAGCTTGTACGGCTGGTCCGCCAGTTCGGCGCGGGCCGCGTCCTTCGACGGGTACATCCGGCGCCGGAACCGCTGCCCGGCCTTGATGATCTCGCGCATCCTGACCTCAAGGCGTTCGAGGTCCTCGGGCTGGAACGGTTTGGCGACGTCGAAGTCGTAGTAGAACCCGTTCTCGATCGGCGGGCCGATCCCGAGCTTCGCCTCGGTGAAGATGTCCTGCACGGCCTGGGCGAGCACGTGGGCCGTCGAGTGACGCAGCACGGTCAGACCGTCCGGGCTCGACAGCGGGACGGGCTCGACCTCCGTGTCGGCGTCCGGGGCCCAGTCGAGGTCGCGCAGCACGCCGTCCGGGTCACGGACGACGACGATCGCGTTGGGACCGTTCTTCGGCAGTTTCGTCGACGCGAGCGCCTCCGTGCCTGTCGTCCCGGCCGGAACGACGAGTCGTTCGGTAACGGCGGCGGGACGGTGTGCGGCCACGGTCATCTCCTCAGATCTTCGACAGATCCTCGACGTGCTCATCGGGGGTGTGCCGCCCGCGCCGGATGACGAGGGCAACTCGCCGATGCTACCGGTCCGCGCCGTCTCCGACGTGACGCGACGGCAAGGCCGGGACGCAGCGTGTAAGGTCCGTGATCCGACGAGCCCGGCAGGTACCGGACCGGGCTGAGCCACTCGGGGGCCATCCGTTGGACACGTACGTCGTCGACCTGGAGTCGGTGCTCGCAGGCTTTCCCGCCGGGACGGCCGTGCCGTCGCGCCTTCAGGGGTTCGGCCCCTGGTTCGCGGGGATCCGGCGTGGCGCTCTCGGCCACGTCGACGCTCTCGCCGGTGAACCCTTCAGCTCCGGGCTCTCCGACGACGGCGTCACCACCGCCATGCGGGAGCGGCTCGGGGTCTTCCTGCTGCTCGGAGACGGTTCCCGGGTCGCGCTCTGGGACCACGGGGCGGGCACGCCGGCGGTGGTCCTCCTCGGCTCCGAGAACGAGGCCCGCAACCTCGCGCCGGACCTGGACACCTTCCTCGCCCGCTGGAGCGCCGGGGCGACCGGCGTCCGGGACCTCGACGACTACGAGGGTGCCTCGGGGTTCGAGGCTCAGGCCGCCCGGGAGGGCCTCGCCCGCTGGCTCGCCCACAACGGCGCCCACGCCGCGGACGCCGAGGCCTCCGTGGACGTCACCGCCTGGGTCGACGGCCTGGTCGCCGATGGCCGGGCCGGACGTGACGCCAAGCTGGCCGCGCTCGCCGCCCTCGACGCGGTCGAACTGCCGCAGCCGGTGCTGCGGAACCTGATCGACAGGGCCGGGGCTCTCTTCGGCGCGCTGACCGATTCCGACGAGATGCGGGACTTCGGCAAGGACCTCGGCATCGACCTTGAGGATGTCCCCGGCCCGGACGAGTTCCGGAGCCTGACCTGGCGCCGTCACGGATTCGCGCTCGAGTTCGCCTGGCCGTGGGAGTACCCCAACCTGCGGCTGGCGACGCGGTACCCGCCCGCCGACCGGCCCGCGCTGGAGAACCGCCGGGCCCGCATGCTCTGGGGGATCACGCTGCACGCCGACGGCGACCGCGAGCGCGGGATCCGGCCCGGTGAGCTCGTCGACTTCTCGGGGTTCACGGGAGCGCTGCCGGCGGGGGTGACCTTCGCGGACGACCGCGACGCTCTCCTGGACCGGCTGGGCCCGCCCCGCGAGGACGCGACCAGCGCCCTGCTCGGGGACACTCTGACCTGGTTCGATCCCGGCTCCGACGTCACCCTCGCCGTCGCGCTGTCGCCGGGGGGGTCCGGACCGTACGCCCTGCCGCTGTCGCCGGGCACGATCCGGTCAGTGCGGCTGCGGGTCCGCAGCGGCTTCGAACCCTGACGGCGTCCGGGGCGTGCCACCCGTCGAGGACCGGTGGGCGGCGTCCGACCCCAGCCAGCACGCCGGGTCGTCGACGACCCGGCGGACGACGGACCGCGCGGCTCCGAGCGCCGGGGCCTCCGCTCCGTGAACGGCGGCCTCGATCCTCGGCGACGACCACCGGGCCCCGGCCCAGCGCGTCGTCACCTCCTCGCGGATCGTGGGGAGGAGGTGGTCGGAGAGTTCCTTGTAGATCCCTCCGAGGACCACCCGGTCGATGTCGAGGAGGTTCATCGTGTTCCCGATGACGACGCCGAGGGCGCGTCCTGCCCTCTCCAGCGCGACGAGCATCGAGGTGTCGCCCCGCTCGGCCCGTTCCCTGATCAGGGTCGCCGTCGGCCCGACCCCGAGAGAGGTGCCGACGGCGGTCCGCACCCCGGAGGCCCGCAGGATCGCCTCCTGACCGGCGTACTGCTCCAGGCACCCGCGGCCCCCGCATCCGCAGGGGAGCCCGGCCCGCTCGACGGTGAGGTGGCCGATCTCGCCGCTCCACCCGTTGCGGCCCCGGTAGAGGTTTCCGCCGAGCACGATGCCGGAGCCGACACCGATCTCGCCGAAGACGTACAGGTAGCTGGTTCCCGTCAGGAGCAGTTCCCGTTCGGACAGCGCCGCGAAGTTCGCCTCGTTGTCTACGAAGACGTCCAGTCCCTGGGGCAGGCCGAGCTCGGCCGGGTCGAGCAGTGCCGCCGGGTCGAGGTCGGACCAACCGAGGTTGGGGGCGAGAATGATCTTCTTGGCGTTCGCGTCGACCATGCCGGGAATGGCGATGGCGACCCCGAACGGCACCAGACCGGACTGGCGGACGGCCCGGACCGCCGCCCCGCCGAGCCGGGCCGCGAGCCGGAGGACCTCCTCCGGGCTCCGCCCCCGCTGGTCCCTGCTGACCACGTGCTGGTAGCGGACCGCTCCGGTCAGGTCGACGACACAGGCCGCGACATAGTCGACGTTCACCTCGATCCCGAGACCCGCCGGGCCGTGGGTGACGAGGGCGAGGGAGGTGGGAGGCCGGCCCACCGACGGGCGGGTGGTGACCCCGAGCTCCCGGACCAGGCCACCGGCGATCAGTTCGTCCACCAGGCTGCTGCTGGTGGACTTGTTCAGCGCCGTCCGGGCGGAGATGTCCGCCCGCGAGACGAAGCCGTCGTCGTCCGCGATGCACCGCAGGGCCAGGGCGAGATTCAGCCGGCGGAGGGATCGCCGACGCCCGCCACGTCGTCGATCTGGAGATGCAACGAGCGGGTGCACCGGAGCCTCCGTTTCTCGCACCGGCATCAGGGGAGCGCGGTGGCCATAGGGTAGGCCCGGATACCGTTTTTTTCCGGTAGCCCAACTAAAACCCTTGCGCTATACCATGCTTCACGGACCGTGAGACCTTCGGCGTGAAAGCGTTCCCAGGTGGCGAACCGGCCTACGACCCCCCAGATCGGCCAGATCGGTGCCCCAGGAACACGCAACCTCCTGTTTGCGCAGGTCACGCCCGTTTCACTGGGGACCAGCAGCCGTCCTGAGCCCTTACTGTTGCGCGAATGTTACGCGCAACCCAACTACGGATCACGTTGACAGGGATAAGTTCGTGCCACCAACCAACTGTCTCCCGGTCCCATGGACGCACCCGGCTCACGAGTCGGCTCCTGCGTCGCGGAGGGCTCGTGCATGAGGAAGGAACGTCGAGTTGTCAAAGAAGAAGCTTCTGGCGGCCCTGAGTGTCGCGGCGTTGCTGTCCGGCCTGACCGCGTGCAGCAGCACGCGCTCGGACTCCTCCAGCTCCAGCGGTGCCGGTGCGTCCGGAGCCGCCGGCGGGCTCATCGGCATCGCGATGCCGACGCGCAGCCTCGAGCGGTGGAACAACGACGGTGCTCACCTCGATGATCTGCTGAAGAAGGCCGGCTACACCACGTCCGTGCAGTTCGCGGACAACAAGGTCGAGCAGCAGATCACCCAGATCGAGAACATGATCAACCAGAACCCCAAGGTGATCGTTGTCGCCTCGATCGACGGGACCGCGCTCAGCCCGGTACTCAAGAAGGCCGCCGACGCCAAGATCAAGATCATCGCGTACGACCGCCTGATCAACGGGACGCCGAACGTCGACTACTACGCGACGTTCGACAACTACCAGGTCGGCAAGCTCCAGGGTGAGTACATCGTCAAGACCCTCGGGCTCGACCAGGGCAAGGGCCCGTTCAACCTGGAGCCCTTCGCCGGGTCGCCGGACGACAACAACGCCAAGTTCTTCTTCGCCGGCGCGTGGGACGTCCTCAACCCGTACGTGAAGAGCGGCAAGCTCGTCGTCCCGTCGAAGAAGGCCCCGGCGACCAACGACGACTGGAAGAGCATCGGTATCCAGGGCTGGAGCTCGCAGACCGCCCAGTCCGAGATGGACAACCGGCTGAACTCGTTCTACGCCGGCAAGAAGGTCAACGTCGTCCTCTCCCCCAATGACTCGCTCGCCCTGGGCATCGAGCAGTCGCTGGAGTCGAAGGGCTACAAGCCGGGCGCCGAGTGGCCGATCGTCACCGGCCAGGACGCCGACCTCGCCAACACCAAGAACATCATCGCCGGCAAGCAGGCGATGACGGTCTGGAAGGACACCCGCTCGCTGGGTGACCAGGTCGCCAAGATGGTCGACCAGATCGTCAAGGGCGAAAAGGTCGAGGTCAACGACGAGAAGACCTACAACAACGGCAACAAGGTCGTCCCCTCGTACCTCCTGCCTCCGATCGTCGTGACGAAGGACGTCGTCAAGGAGAAGCTGGTCGACTCCGGGTTCTACACGGCCGACAAGCTCGGTCTCTGAGCTCCCGGTTCGAACTAGGGCGGTGACCGGCCCGGGCGATCCGCGGGCCGGCACCGCCCTCACCAATCCCGACCAGCAAGCGAGAAGGACATGCCCACCAAAGCACCGATCCTTGAGATGCGAGGGATCACCAAGACCTTCCCAGGGGTGAAGGCCCTACAGGACGTCACGATGACCGTGGCCCCGGGCGAAGTTCACGCCATCTGCGGCGAGAACGGCGCCGGGAAGTCCACGCTGATGAAGGTCCTCAGCGGGATCTATCCTCATGGCAACTACGAGGGCGAGATCTTCTTCGAAGGCGAGCCCTGCCAGTTCAGGAGCATCCGCGACTCCGAGGCCCGCGGCATCGTGATCATCCACCAGGAACTGGCCCTCAGCCCCTTCCTGTCGATCGCCGAGAACATCTACCTCGGTAACGAGCGTGCGACCCGCGGCATCATCAACTGGACGAAGACCAACAAACTGGCCTCCGAACTCCTGGCCAGGGTCGGTCTGACCGAACAGCCCGACACCAAGATCATTGACATCGGCGTCGGCAAGCAGCAGCTCGTCGAGATCGCGAAGGCCTTGTCCAAGAAGGTCAAGCTGCTCATTCTCGACGAGCCGACCGCGGCCTTGAACGACGAGGACAGCGCCCACCTGCTGGAACTGATCCGCCACCTCAAGGGGCAGGGGATCACCTCGATCATCATCTCGCACAAGCTCAACGAGATCGCGGCCATCGCGGACAGTACCACGATCATCCGCGACGGCCAGACGATCGAGACCCTCAATATGAGGGGCGCCGAGCCGGTCACCGAGGACCGCATCATCCGGGGCATGGTCGGGCGCGACATGGCCCACCGCTTCCCGGAGCACACCCCCACGATCGGGGACGAGGTCCTGCGGATCGAGGACTGGACCGTCCACCACCCGATCCACAACCACCGCGCCGTCGTGGAGAACGCCTCCCTCCACGTACGTAGCGGCGAGATCGTCGGGATCGCCGGTCTCATGGGTGCTGGGCGTACCGAACTGGCGATGAGCGTGTTCGGCGGCAGCTACGGCACCGGGATCACCGGGCGGATCTTCCTGCACGGTCAGCAGATCTCGGTCCGGTCGGTGAGCGAAGCGATCTCGAACGGGATCGCCTATGCCACCGAGGACCGTAAGCACTTCGGCCTCAACCTCATCGAGGACATCAAGCGCAACACCACCGCGGCCAAATTGAGCAGCATCTCCCGGCTGGGCGTGGTCGACTCGGCTGCCGAGGTCACTCACGCCGAGCGGTTGCGCAAGGAGATGAGGACCAAGGCCGAGAGCGTCGACGTGCCGGCCGGGAAACTCTCCGGTGGCAACCAGCAGAAGGTCGTCCTCAGCAAGTGGCTCTTCTCCGAGCCCGAGGTCCTCATCCTCGATGAGCCCACCCGCGGGATCGACGTCGGCGCCAAGTTCGAGATCTACCAGATCATCAACACCCTGGCCGACGCCGGCAAGGCCGTCATCGTCATCTCGTCAGAACTGCCTGAACTCATCGGCATCTGCGACCGCATCTACGCGATGAGTCAAGGCCGGATCACCGGAGAGATCCCCGGCCGGGAGGCAACCCAGGAAGCGCTGATGCGCTACATGACGATGGAGAAGAACGGAGCCTCGGTGTGAACGCCGTCAGCGAAACAGAGACGAAGAAGGCCCCGGCGCCTGCGCGCGGCCGTGACGCGGGCGGTATCGGCGCCTATTTGAGCCGTAACCTGCGCCAGTACGGGATGATGGCGGCCCTCCTCATCATCGTCGGCCTCTTCCAGGTCCTCACGGACAACCGGCTCCTGCTCCCCAACAACGTCGCGAGCCTGATCCAGCAGAACGCCTACGTTCTGATCCTCGCGATCGGCATGGTCATCGTGATCGTCGCCGGGCACATCGACCTGTCGGTCGGTTCGGTGGTCGCCTTCATCGGCGGTGTCTGTGCCCTGATGATGTCCGACTGGAACATTCCCTGGCTGGTCGCCGTCCTCCTCTCCATCGCTCTCGGAGGCCTGGTCGGCTGCTGGCAGGGATTCTGGGTCGCCTACGTCGGCATTCCCGCCTTCATCGTCACCCTCGGCGGCATGCTGATCTTCCGCGGTCTGGCGATCGTTCTCGTCGGCACCACCGTCGCGGGTCTCCCCGAGGGCTTCAACGCGATCAGCAACAACTCGCTCCCCAACTCCCTCGGGTTCATGGGCCAGCTCGACATCGTGACCGTGCTGATCGGCATCATCACGATCGTCGGACTGGTCGTCGGCCAGATCCGTACCCGCCGCACCCTGATCCGTCACGAGCTCAAGACCGAGCCGTTCGGGGCCTTCGTCGTCAAGACCGTCCTGTTCTCCCTGCTGATCACGTTCTTCACGTACCTGCTCGCCAAGAGCGCCGGCGGGATGCCCATCGTCCTCGTCATCATCGGTGTCCTGGTTCTCGTGTACTCGTTCATCATGGCCAACACCGTGTTCGGCCGGCACGTCTACGCGATGGGCGGCAACCTGCCCGCCGCGATGTTGTCGGGTGTCAAGACCAAGCGAGTCAACTTCCTGGTCTTCGTCAACATGGGCCTGCTCACCGGTGTCGCCGCGGTCGTGACGACCTCCCGCGCCGGTGCGGCCGTCGCCGCCGCCGGGCAGAACTTCGAGCTCGACGCCATCGCCGCGGCCTTCATCGGCGGCACCGCCGTCACCGGAGGTATCGGCAAGGTCTCCGGAGCCATGATCGGTGCGCTCATCATGGGCGTTCTCAACATGGGTCTGTCCATCATGAACGTCGACGCCTCGTGGCAGCAGACGATCAAGGGTCTCGTCCTGCTCGCCGCGGTCGCCCTGGACTTCCTCAACAAGCGCCGGGCCGGCTCCTCCGAGTAAGGGAACGACCGATCGACGATCGGGGTGGTCGACCGGCACCGTGTGCCGGCGGGCCACCCCGATTCGCGTGTCCGGGCAGGTGTCAGACGGACCAGAGGAAGACGTTCCGGTCCCCGCCCCCGGCGAGGAGGGTGCCGTCCGGGCTCCAGGCGAGGCTCCAGAGGTCCTGACCGCCGGTGGTGATCGTGGTGAGCAGGCCGCCGGAGGCGACGTCCCAGATCCGGGCCCGGTCCTCGAGCCCGATCGTGGCGAGCCGGGTGCCGTCGGGGCTGAACACGACGGATTCGGCCTGGTTCTCATGTCCGGTCATCGTGTGCCGGAGCCGGCCGGTGCCGACGTCCCACACCCGGACGGCGCCGTCCCACCCTCCGGCGGCGATCGCCGTCCCGTCGGGGCTGAAGGCGAGCGTACGGACGCCGCCGCCCGGCACGGTCAGCGTGGTGGTGGTGGCCCCGGTGACGGTGTTCCAGATCCTGATCTGCGGGTCGATGCCGCCGCCGGCGACCTGGAGCCCTCCGGCGTAGGTGCCCGGCCGGAAGGCGACCCGGAAGACGCTCCCGGCCGGCCCCTTCAAGGTCTGCCGCACCCGTCTGCTCCGAAGGTCCCAGATGCGCACGGTTCGGCCGGCCCCGCCGCTGGCGAGCACGGTGCCGTCCGGGCTGTAGGCGATGTCCTCGACCTCGCCCACCACCTTGGAGCCCCCGGTGCGGCCCTGGACGAACGTCAGGAGGGCTCCGGTCGCCAGGTCCCAGATCTCGATCTTCTCGACCGAGGCCAGACCCGTCGCGATCCTCGTGCCGCTCGGGTCGAGGGTGAAGGACCAGAACCCGATCGTGGAGGTCGCGAGCCCCATCACCCGGGACCCGTCCGCCACGGTGTGCACGGTGAGCACCCGGGTCGACTCCAGCACGGCGATCCGCTTGCCGTCCGGGGTGAACCGCACCCTGGAGGCGGGTTCGGCGTTGGCCGTCGGCCAGCTGTAGGTCGCCCGCGTGATGGTCCGGGAGACGCCGGACGGGGTCGGGGAGGCCGTCGGGCGCCGGGAGCCGGGGGCGAGCCCCACGGCGTGGTCGGCGGAGTCCCTCCCCCTGCCGGACACCGTGCTCACCACGCCTCCCGCGACGGCTGCGACCGCGACCGCCGAGCCCGCGATCATCAGGTTCCGGCGGGAGATCCTGCGTTTCCCGGTCCTCCCAGCCTGCGCCGCGAAGTCCGGATCGGTGAAGGGGCTCTCCTCACCCGGCAGGGCCATGGGTGTCAGAGGAAGGCCGAGGGTCCTCTCGACGTTCTGCAGCGCCCGGCCGAAGGCGAGCGCCGAATCGGGACGCCGCGCCGGGTCCTTCGCGAGCGCGCCCTCCAGGACCTGGGCGAGGGAGTCCGGGACACCCGACGGCCGCAGGTCCGGCGGCGGTTGTGTGACGATCCGGACCATCAGGGCGACGACGTTGCCTCCTCCTCGTTCGGAGGAACCGGGCTCGGGATCGAAGGGGGCACGCCCGGTCAGAGCCGCCCACAAGGTGGCACTCAGGGCGTAGACGTCCGAGGCGACGGACGGCGAGCAGTCGGAGAAGAGTTCCGGGGCGCCGTAGGACGGCGTGAGCGCCGAGGTCGTCGTCGTCCCGAAGGAGTGGGTGACGTCGATCGCGATGCCGAAGTCGGCGAGCATCGGCTCCCCGAAGTCCGACAGCAGGACGTTGCCGGGTTTGATGTCCCGGTGGAGGACCCCGGCGAGGTGCGCGACGTGCAACGCGGCCGAGAGCTTGATCCCGGTGCGGACGACGGAGGCCCAGGGCATCGGCCCGTTCCTCGCCAGCTCGCTCGACAGCGAGCCCCGGGGGACGTACGCCATCACCAGGTAGGGACGCCCGGAGGCCGCGACCCCGGCCCCGTGGAGCTCGACGATGTTGGGGTGTCCCGACAAGGAGCCGAGAATCCGGCATTCGCGGTCGAAACGGCGCTTCGTCGCTTCGTCCTCGACGCGGCCGTCGAGCATCTTGACGGCGACCTCACGGTCGAAGGCGGGCTGCCGGCCGCGGAAGACCCGGCCGTACCCGCCGACGCCGATCTGGCTGACGTCGACGATCCCGGGGACGGGTGATTCGAGTGCCGTCACCGACGCCCTCCCCCCAGAAACCCCGTGGAAGCTGCAGATTACCTCTGCCGTGTCGGCGCGCGGTCCCTATCGGCTGCTCGGGCGCCGGGTGGCGCAGCGGTCTCAGGAGGCGGAGACGAGATCCCGGACGGCGGGCACGATCGCCCGGAACGCCCGGCCCCGGTGGCTGATCGCGTCCTTCTCGGCGGGAGCCATCTCGGCGGTCGTCCTGGTCCTGCCGAGGGGCACGAAGATCGGATCGTAGCCGAACCCGTTCGTGCCCCGGGGCTCGCCGACCAGGTGACCGTCGAGACGCCCGGAGGCCACCTCGACGGCTCCTCCCGGCAGAGCGAGAACGGCCGCGCAGGCGAAGTGAGCGGTCCGGTGATCGGGCGGGAGATCGGACAGCTGGCCGAGGAGGAGCCGGAGGTTCGCGAGATCGTCCCCGTGCTTCCCGGACCATCGCGCGCTGAACACGCCCGGGGCACCTCCGAGGACGTCGACACAGAGTCCGGAGTCGTCCGCGACCGCCGGGACGCCGGTCGCCCGGGCGACGGCCAGGGCCTTGATCGTCGCGTTCTCCTCGAACGTGACGCCGGTCTCCGGGACGTCCTCCAGACCCGGGAACACCTCGACGCCCACGATCTCGACGTCCGCGAGGTCAGCCTCGGCGAGGATGCGACGCAGTTCGGCGACCTTGTGCGGGTTGCGCGTCGCCAGGACGAGCTTGCTCATGCTCTGGACTCTCCCGCTCCCGGCAGCGCCCCGGCGAGGGCGAGCGCCTGGATCGTCGCGAGCTCGCCGCAGCCAGACACGGCGAGGTCGAGGAGCGAGTCGAGTTCCGCACGGTCGAAGGGAACGCCCTCCGCGGTGCCCTGGACCTCGACGAACCGCCCGTCCCCGGTGACCACGACGTTCATGTCGGTGTCGGCCCGCACGTCCTCCTCATAGCACAGGTCGAGCATCGGGAGCCCTCCGACGACGCCGACGCTCACGGCGCTCACCGATCCCGAGAGCGGCTCGGCCGAGGGCTTGATCAGGCGTTTGGCCCGGCCCCAGGTGATCGCGTCGGCGAGGGCGACGTACGCGCCGGTGATCGCCGCCGTCCGGGTGCCGCCGTCCGCCTGGAGGACGTCGCAGTCCAGGACGACCGTGTTCTCGCCGAGCGCCCGGAAGTCGACGACGGCGCGCAGGGAACGACCGATCAGCCGCGAGATCTCGTGCGTGCGTCCCCCGATGCGGCCTCGGACCGACTCACGGTCGCCTCGGGTGTTCGTCGCCCGGGGAAGCATCGAGTACTCCGACGTCACCCAGCCCTCGCCCGACCCCTTCCGCCAGCGGGGTACGCCCTCGGTGAAGGAGGCCGCGCAGAGGACGCGGGTCCGCCCGAACTCCACGAGGACACTGCCCTCGGCATGGTCGAGCCACCCTCTGGTGATCCGTACCTCGCGCAGCTGGTCGCTCGCGCGACCGTCCACCCTCGCCCCAGCCCTGGAACCCATGTCTCTCCTGCCCGATGGCTCGCGACCCGCCGTCGCAGCACCCTACCGATCCGGTGCCCCACGGCCGCACCGGATCGCCCACCCCGCCCGCCGTGCCACCGGACGCCGGACACCTCCGGAGGCGGTCCACCGCCTCCGGTGCTGCGGACAACGGGCAGGTCACACGTCGTACCGGGCTCCCGGGCGGGCCGCGCCGACGTCGCCGTCGAAGGCCGAGGCGGCCTCCGCGACGGCCTTCTCCGGATCCGTCCACACCGGCAGGTGGGTGAGCAGCAGCCGCCGCACCCCGGCGTCCGCGGCGGTCTGCCCCGCCCGGAGTCCCGTGAGGTGGATGTGCCGCGCATGGTCCCGGTCCTCGGAGAAGCAGGCCTCGGCGAGCAGGAGGTCGGCGTCCTTGGCGAGGCGGGTCAGGGCGGGGCAGGCGTCCGTGTCACCCGAATAGGCAAGGACGAAGGTGCGTCCCCCCACCCGGTGTTCCAGGCGCAGCCCGTAGGCGGGGACCGGGTGGTCGACGATCGACGGGACGATCGTCAACGCGCCGATCGTCACCGGGTCGCCGTCGGTCCACGTGCGGACGTCGTACACGGACGCGAGCTTGCCGCCCTCCTCCCGCCCGTACGCCTCGGCGAGCCTGCGCGAGGTTCCCTCGGGGCCGTAGACCGGGATGCGGTCCGGCGGAGGGCCGTCGGGGTGGTAGCGCAGCGCGACGTACATGCCGGTGAGGTCGAGACAGTGGTCGGGGTGCAGGTGGCTCAGCAGGACGGCGTCGACGTCACGCGGCGCGAGCCACCGCTGCAGGGGGCCGAGGGCGCCGCTGCCGAGATCGAGCAGGACCCTCCACGTCCGGCCGGTGTCGTCGTCCGCCTCCACGAGGTAGCAGGACGCCGGGGAGTCGGGTCCGGGGAACGACCCGGTGCACCCGACCACCGTGAGTCTCACGCGAAGATCCCGGCATGCCGGACGGCGCTCGCCTCGGGACCGAGGAACCGCCGGGCGAGCCTGGTGAACGACTCCGGATCGCCCGTGACGAGGAACTGGTGCTGGGGTTCCGGGAGGTCCGCCGGGCGCAGGAGGTTCTCGGCGACGAGCACGCGGTAGACGTCCTTCGCGGTCTCCTCCGCGCTGGAGACGAGGGTGACCTCCTCCCCCATCACGTACGAGATCACGCCCGTCAGCAAGGGATAGTGGGTACAGCCGAGGACGAGGGTGTCGACGTCCGCCGCCCGCACCGGGGTGAGGTACCCGCGTGCCACACCGAGCAGTTCCTCCCCGCCTGTCAGGCCCTTCTCGACGAACTCGACGAACCGGGGGCAGGCGGCCGTCGTCAGCTTCAGGTGGACGGCGGCGGCGAAGGCGTCCTCGTAGGCCCGGCTCGTCACCGTGGCGCGGGTCGCGATCACCCCGACCCGTCCGTTGCGGGTGGAGGCGACGGCCCGGCGCACCGCCGGGGCGATCACCTCGACGAGCGGGATGTCGTACCGCTCCCGGGCGTCCCGGAGCATCGCCGCGCTGGCGGAGTTGCAGGCGATCACGAGCATCTTCACGCCGCGCTCGACCAGCTGGTCGAGTACGTCGAGGGCGTACCGGCGTACCTCGGCGATCGGTTTCGGACCGTAGGGGCCGTGCGCGGTGTCCCCGACGTACAGCACGGACTCGTGCGGAAGCTGGTCCAGCACCGCGCGGGCGACGGTCAGCCCGCCGACCCCGGAGTCGAAGATCCCGATAGGAGCATCCACCACGACCGTGAGCCTAAAGCCTCACCCGCTGTCGCCGCCGAGCCCCCCGCCCGGATTCTCCGCCCGGACCGGCACGATCGCGGCGGTCCGGGCGGTCGTCTCACCTCTCGAGAACCGTCGGGATCACCGGCTCGCCCCGGGAGAGCTGCCGGGCCGTCGCGGGGAGCTCGGCGAGCGACGCGGCGTGCCGGACCCGCGCGGCCCCGAGCGGCTCCGCCCCGACGACCTCTCCCGACGCGACGAGGGGGACGAGGAGGGGCCGGTCGTCGTCGTCCCCGGCCGGGGGATGGCCGATCCCGATCACCTCGGCCTCGGCGACGTCGTGGGACCGCCGTCGGAGGGCGTACTTGCGGCCGCCGATGCTGGTCTTCTCGGCACTGATCTTCGCCACGGGAATCAGCCTCCCATCGGCACCCTCCCGGGCGACCAGCTTGTAGACCAGGCCCGCCGTCGGCGCGCCCGATCCGGTGACGAGCGAGGTGCCGACCCCGTACCTGTCGACGGGAGCGGCGTTGAGGGCCGCGATCGCGAACTCGTCGAGGTCGCTCGTCACCACGATCTTCGTGTGCCGGGCGCCGAGGGAGTCGAGCAGCGCCCGGACCTCGTAGGCCTGGTCGAGCAGGTCACCGGAGTCGAGACGGACGGCGCCGAGTTCCGGCCCCGCGACCTCGACCGCCGTCCGCACCCCCTGGGCGACGTCGTACGTGTCGACGAGGAGCGTCGTGCCGGCGCCGAGAGCGGCGACCTGGGCGGTGAAGGCGGCGCGCTCGTCGTCGTGCACGAGGGTGAAGGCGTGGGCCGCCGTCCCGAGGGTCGGGACGCCGAAGCGGCGCCCGGCCTCGAGGTTGCTCGTCCCGGCGAACCCGGCGACGTAGGCGGCCCGGGCCGCGGCGACGGCGGACTCCTCGTGGGTGCGCCTCGATCCCATCTCCAGGCAGGGGCGCCCGTGCGCGGCGACGACCATGCGGCTCGCGGCGGCGGCGACGGCGCTGTCGTGGTTGAGGACGGACAGCGCGAGGGTCTCGAGCAGGACGGCCTCGGCGAAGGTGCCCTCGACGACGAGGATCGGGGAGCCAGGGACGAAGCACTCCCCCTCCGCGTACCCCCAGATGTCACCGCTGAAGCGATACCCGCCGAGCCAGCGGAGGGTGTCGCCGTCGACGACACCGGAGCGGTCGAGCGCCGCGAGGACGTCGTCGGTGAAGGTGAAGCGGCGAAGGGCGTCGAGCAGACGGCCCGCTCCCGCCGTCACGCCGTACCGGCGTCCGTCGGGCAGGCGACGGGCGAACACCTCGAACGCGCAGCGCCGGAAGGCCGCCCCGCTGCGCAGGGAGGCCTCCAGCATGGTCAGCTCGTAGTGGTCAGTGAGCAGCGACGTCGACGCGGAGGCCGCCTCGACGGGTGAAGTTCCCACGGCGTCAGGGTAGACGCGCGCCACGGAGCCGCCCGGTCACAGGTGCAGCGGATGGCCGAAGAGGGGCTGGTCCTGGTCCGTCCCGAGCCAGGAGGGGTCCCACGGCCAGTTGCCGCTCTGGTCGCTCCAGATCACCTGGAGCCCGGGGACGAACCCCGCCTCACTCGCGTACACGAGCTGGGCATCGGCCATCAGCTGCGGATCGGCGACGTCGGCCAGCTGGAGCGTGTGCCCGGTGTCGGCGCCGAACATCACCCCGGCGTCGAGCCACGCCCCCGCCCTCACCGAGGCGGCCAGCTCCCCCAGGAGCCGGCCGGCGTCGTCCGGTTCGAGCCCGCTGACCAACAGCTCTGGATGACCGTGGAACCTCGTCAGCCCGACCGTGTGGCTGTACCCCGCGGCCCGGCCCGCCCCCTCGGCATGGGCGACGGCCCACCCCAGGCCGTAGATGGTCCGCACGTACCAGTCGAACCGTTCGCCCCTCGACTGCCCGACATACCGGCTGCCCATGCCGCCTCCCCTGATCCACGCTCACTACCGAACATACGTTCGAATCCGCGAAACCGCCAGCGACTTGCCCGACGACGTCCGACGGGACGCCGGACGTCGTCCGAAAGGATGAGGCCGGGCAGCCCGACGGAACGACAGTGCAAACGAAGCCGACAAACCGCTGGTAACGGGGCTCCCTGGAGAACGTTTACGCAGGCGAAACGGCGATTTAAGCGGATCGGCGGTGATGTGCCTCCAGGGCGATTCTCACGTCACCGAGAGCGACCCCGAGCCGAGAGAAGATCACAGCGGCGGCGGTGTCCCCCGCCCGCAGCAGACCGAGGAGGAGATGATCGACGTCGATGGAGCGGTCCCCCAGCCTCAGGGCCTCCCGCAGGGACAGTTCGAGCGCCTTCTTCGCGCCCGGGCTGAACGGAACGTGAGCGCCCCGGGGCGACCCGCAGGCCCGCAGCAGGGCCACCTCGTCGACAGGCCCCCTCCGCCAGCCGGAGAGGACACGCCCGAGGAGCCCTCGCGGACGCCGGGCCCCGTCGGGGACCCGGTCCAGGGCCCCCGGACCGAACCCCGCCTCGACAGCCTCGCGGATCTTGCCGAGATCGATGCCGAGGGCCGCGAGGGCCGCCTCGTCGTCGTCGGCGATCCGCGGGAACTCGTCGAGCAGGGCGGTGAACTCACGCCGCACGGCCTCGGCCGTCACACCGCACCCGGAGAGGACCTCTACGGCCCCGCAGGGGGCGGACCCCGAGAGCAGGCCGAGAAGCAGGTGCGGGCTGCCGATCCGCCCGTGGCCGAGCCCGTGGGCCTCCCGCTGCGCGCGGACGACCACCTCGCGGGCCGGACGGGTGAAGCGTTCGAACATGGCCTACCTCCTGGCGTGCTTGCGGTGGACTGTCTGCTTGGTGACGCCGAGCGCCTCGGCGATCTCCTGCCAGGACCATCCGAGGGTCCGGGCGTTGGCGACCTGGAGGGCCTCCAGCTGTTCGAGGAGGCGGCGCAGGGCGGCGACCGACCTGAGGCCCACGGCGGGGTCACGGTGGTCGAGATTCCTGGCGAGATCTGTCGCTGGACCTGTGTCAACCATGGTGTCAGCATATGCTGACACTCGCGACACGTCAACATGTGCTGACACCCGCGGCGTCGTCCCCATGGGTCCGAGACCCAAGGAACCGATCATCTAGAGTGGTGACGTGTCCGTGGCGCCCGCCGAACTCGAGAAGACCGACGTCGAGCCCGTCACCGACCCCGACGTGCCCTGGATCACTCTCGTGTGGAACGACCCGGTCAACCTCATGTCGTACGTGACATACGTCTTCGAGTCGTACTTCGGCTATCCCCGGTCCAAGGCGGAGAAACTCATGATGGACGTCCACCGCCGGGGCCGTGCCGTCGTCTCCAACGGAAGCCGCGACGAGATGGAGCGCGACACCGAGGCGATGCATGAGTACGGGCTCTGGGCGACGTTCCAGAAGGACGCCTGATGGGCCGCCCGTTCCGCCGCATCCGTGCGGGGATCCGCGTCCAGCTGGAGGCCCCGGAGCGCGCCCTGCTCGCCCGGCTGCTCGACGACGTCGGTGGTCTCCTCGACGAGGAGGCCACCCGCCGGGACGGTCTCCCCTCCGGCGGCGGCGCTCCCGGCGGTGACCCCTCGGATGACGTGTTGGCGGCGCTGGAGGCCTCACTGACGATGCCGCCGCCGGAGGACCCAGCGATCGCGCGGCTCCTGCCCGACGGCAACCGCGACGACCCCGAGCTGGCGGCCGGGTACCGGCGGCTGACCGAGCACGGTCTCCGCGAGCGCAAGCGGGCGGGCCTGGGAATGGCGGCGGAGGCTCTGTCCCGCGACGCCCCGGTCGTCCTCACCTCCGACGAGGTCCCGGCCCTTCTGAAAGGCCTGACCGATGTCCGGCTGGTCCTCGCGGAACGGTTGGGGCTGCGGACCGACGAGGACGTCGAGGAGCTTCACCGCGCGCTCACCCGGGCGAACGATCCGGAGGATCCCCGCACGGCCGTCGCCGCCATCTACGACGCCCTCACCTGGTGGCAGGAGTCACTGATCGCCGTCCTCAGGTGACTGTCTGGCACCCTCAGGGGGGCAGATCCCGAGCGCTGCCGTGCGGACGTAACGATCGTCTGCGTAGGCTGACGGTTCCGGCTCGGGTGAGGGCCCCGTACCGCGGGGGCGAGAGGACAGGTGGGTGGGCGATGGGCGACCGGGTACCGGTGGCGAGCGGGATCGACGTGGCGCGGTTGGCGGACACCGTCCGGCCGAAGGACGATCTCTACCGTCACGTCAACGGCAACTGGCTCGACACCACCGAGATTCCCGCGGACAAGGCCGAGTACGGCGCCTTCCACCAGTTGCACGACGACGCCGAGAAGCGGGTGCGGGCGATCCTGGAGGAGGCCGCGGCCGATCCGGCGGGATCGCCGGAGGGCGGCGAGCGGCGCAAGATCGGTGACCTCTACGCGGATTTCCTCGACGAGGAGACCGTCGAGCGGCTCGGCGCGGCACCGATCGCGGGTGAGCTGGAGCAGGTCGCGGGCATCACGGACGTCACCGGCCTGGTGACGGCCCTCGGCGAGATGCAGAGAGGCGGGCTGTCCGGCCCGTTCGGGTGGTGGGTCGACACCGACGCCAAGGACTCGGACCGGTACGTCGTCTACCTCCACCAGGGTGGCATCGGGCTCCCTGACGAGTCCTACTACCGCCAGGACGAGTTCGCCGAGGTCCGCGAGGCCTACCTCGCACACGTCGGGCGCATGCTCACCCTCGTCGGCACGCCGGACGCGGCGGACGCCGCACGGCGGGTCCTCGCGCTCGAGACCAGGCTCGCCGCGGCCCACTGGGACCGCGTGACGGCCAGGGACGCCACCAAGGCCTACACCCTGGTGGACCGCGCCGGTCTGACCGCCCTCACCCCCGCCTTCGACTGGGACCGATGGCTCGCCGGTCTCGGCCGGTCCGCGGACGCCGCCGTGCTCGCCGAGGTCGTCGTCCGGCAGCCGAGTTTCTTCCAGGCCCTGTCCACAGCTCTGGCCGAGGTCCCGATCAACGACTGGAAGATCTGGCTGACCTGGCGGGTCGTCCACTCGACGGCATCGCTGCTGTCGAAGACCTTCGTCGACGAGAACTTCGCGTTCTACGGCACCACGCTCAGCGGGACGCCCCAGCTGCGCGAGCGCTGGAAGCGCGCGGTGTCGTGCGTCGAGGGTGCGATGGGCGAGGCGGTGGGAAAGGTTTTCGTCGAGCGCCACTTCTCCGCGCGGTCCAAGGAGCGGATGGTCGCCCTCGTGGCGAATCTCATCGCCGCGTACCGCGAGCGCATCTCCGCCCTCGACTGGATGGGCGACGACACGAAGACCCGTGCCCTCGCCAAGCTCGACCAGTTCACCCCGAAGATCGCCTATCCGGATGTCTGGCGGGACTACTCCGCCTTGCGGATCGAGCGCGGTGACCTCGTCGGCAACCTCCGCCGCGCGGCCGCGTTCGAACTCGACCGCGAGATCGCCAAACTCGGCAAGCCGGTCGACCGCACCGAGTGGTTCATGACGCCGCAGACCGTCAACGCGTACTACAACCCGGGGCTCAACGAGATCGTGTTCCCCGCCGCCATTCTCCGTCCTCCGTTCTTCGACCCCGAGGCGGATGACGCGGTGAACTACGGCGGGATCGGCGCCGTCATCGGGCACGAGATCGGACACGGATTCGACGACCAGGGTTCGAAGTACGACGGGCTCGGCAACCTCGTCGACTGGTGGACCGAGGACGACCGCACCCGCTTCGACGAGCGGACGGCGGCCCTGATCCGGCAGTACGACGTCCTCGAACCCGCGCAGGCCCCGGGCCACCACGTCAACGGCGCGCTGACCGTCGGCGAGAACATCGGTGACCTCGGGGGGCTGTCCATCGCCTACGTCGCCTACCAGTTGTCCCTCGGTGGTGCCGACGGGCCGTCGCTCGACGGTCTGACCGCCGCCCAGCGGTTCTTCATCGGCTGGGCGCAGTGCTGGCGGACGAAGACGCGCGACGCCGAGGTGATCCGGCGGATCGCGACCGACCCGCACAGCCCGCCGGAGTTCCGCTGCAACACCGTGGTGCGCAACATCGACGCCTTCCACGACGCCTTCGGGGTCGGTGAGGGCGACGGCCTGTGGCTCGATCCCGGTGAGCGGGTGCGGATCTGGTGATGTGGAAACAGGCAGGTGGTGACGTGGCGGCCCGGCCCGTGGCCCCGGTACCGGGCGAGAGACGACTGACCCAGGTGATCCGGCAGATCCGGGAGACTGTCGTCATCGTCACCGTCGCCGTCATCCTGTCCTTGTTGATAAAGACTTTCCTGGTCCAGGCGTTCTCGATCCCCTCGATCTCGATGTCGGACACGCTCAAGGTCAACGACAGGGTCGTCGTCAGCAAGCTCACCCCCCAGGTGATCGACCTGCGGCGCGGTGACGTCGTCGTCTTCAAGGATCCGGGAGGCTGGCTCTCCCCGGCCGAGTCCTCGTTCCACCAGACCGGCCCGCTGCGGGTGCTGAGCGTCGCCCTGACCTTCGTCGGCCTCCTGCCCCACGACGCGGGCGAGCACCTGATCAAACGTGTGATCGGCCTTCCCGGTGACACCGTCGTGTGCTGCGACGCCGAGCAGCGGCTCACGGTCAACGGAACCGCCGTCACCGAGCCGTATCTCCGCCCTGGCGAGAAACCGAGCGAGATGTCCTTCACGGCGACCGTCAAGCCGGGGCACATGTGGGTGATGGGTGACAACCGCGGTCACTCGTCCGACTCGCGCTTCCACCGTGGCCTGTCCGACGGCCAGGTGCCCATCGACAACGTCGTCGGGAAGGCCTTCGCCGTCGTGTGGCCGTTCTCCCGGTTCGGGACGGTCCCGAATCCGCCGAAGGTCTTCGCCGACATCCCGGCCGCGGACCCCCGAAAAACCCCGGCCGCCCCCCGCACGCCGGTCCGCAGCGGCACCCCGAGCGTCACCGGATCCCCCTGACAGCCGTCCCCCTGACGCGGTGATCCGGCTACGGCCGGGCGGTCGTCCCCCCGAGCAGGGCGGAAACCACCGCCCGGTCGTAGGCCGTCATCGCCTGGATCACCAGGACGGCCGCGACCTCGACGGCGTCGGCGAGCACGACGTCCGCGGAGGTGGCGGCGAGAACGAGCGTCCCCCGCCGCTGAGGGTCCCCGGGCAGGGGCACGGCGATCCAGGACGACGCCGAGGTCAGTTCCGTGAACAACGACTGCGGCACGGTGACCGACGCGCCGTTGACCGGCCGGTCCAGGCCGAGCAGTTCCCGGGCCGCGGGATCGGGGACGATCTCGGTCCGGACGAGCCCGCCCGGCTCCTCCACGGCGAGCAGGTGGCAGGAGCCGTCCGGTTCCCCGGTGAGCAGCCAGGCGTGGTCGCAGGGGACGGCGGTCCGTGCCGACGTGAGCAGGCTCGCGAGGACGCCGTCCGGTTCCAGGGCCGACGCCGTCTCCGCGAGGGCGCGGCGGAGCCGTTCGGCGAGGTCACGTTGCTGCCGCACGGACCGGACCGCGAACTCCGACTGGACCGACCGGGCCGTGTCGAACGAGACGGCGAAGTGGTCCGCCAGGATGCGCAACAACCCGACGTCGCCGGTGTCGAAGATCCCCTCGGTCACGGGTTTGTCGAGGTGGACGACGCCGAGCAGGCGGCCCTCGTGCTCCAGGGGAACGACGACGACCGAACGCACCCCAGGCAGAAGGGTCTCCCGCGACCCCGGGGCGATTCCCTCCCCCACCCGGCTGACGACGAGCGGCTCCCGGGTGATCCGGACCCGGTCGACGAGGCTGGCGACGTGTCCGCCGGGGTCGTCGACGTCCTCTCCCGCCGCGTTCCGCCCGAGGACCGGCACGAGGTCTCCGAAGGAGTCCGGGCAGCCGGGGAGGAAGAGGAAGGCCCTGTCTGCCCCGAGGAGCCGGAGCGTCTCATCGAGCACGAGGCGCGACAGGAGCGCGGGGTCGATGACCTCCGTGACGGCGGTCATCACCTCGAGCAAGGCGTCCAGCCGTTCCCCGCACGGCAGGTCGTCGAGGACCGGTGGCGCGCCCGTCCGGCCGGGCGCTCCTGCCGGTCCCGGGGCGGTCGTCGTCCCGGGCGCCGGGGCGGGCGGGACACTCACCCGGGAGCGGCCCTTGCGGCTGAGGATCCCGAACTCCTTCATCACCCAGGAGACGCGGTGGTTCCACCCCGCCTCCTCGGCGATTCCGAGCGCCAGGTGGGCCTGCCGCCGTGCCTCCGACGAGGCGCCGATCGCGGCCGAGGCGCGTGCCCGCACGCGAGCCACCTCGTACGCGAGGAGCGGAGCGTCGGGGACCAGGGCGAGAGGGACGTCGCCGAGCAGGTCCAGGGCCTGCCCGGGCCGGTTCTCCAGGACGGCGAGGTCGGCCCGCGCGACGCTCTCCCACGCCCGCAGCCGTGGACGCCGGGCCGCGGGGCGCAGGGCCTGGATCGCCAGGCGCGCGGTGGCCAGCCGTTCCGGGAGTTCCCCGGGGGCGGCGGCCCGGCACTGTGCGAGCCGTCCCATCGCGATCCGGAACAGGATGTTCCGCTGCTGCCGGACCACGATCCTCATCGGGACGCCCAGTTCCTCAAGCTCCAGGACGGCGCGGTCGAACCGCTCGCCGGTCTCCTGCTGCTCGACGAGCACGGTCAACTGGGTGAGAGCGGTGATGAGCCGGTAGCCGAAGCTCGGCAGGCCGTCCATCCCCCGCTCCAGAAGGCGGAGGGCGTCCATGGCGTCGGACGGGCGGCCCTCCATCGCGGCGACGATCGCCGGGCCCGAGATCAGGACCGACGGCTCGCCCGGTCGCAGCGTCGCCCGGTCGCCCGCGACGGCCAGCCACCGGGCGGCCTCCGCGGTCCGCCCCTCGAAGGCGCTCTCCAGCAGGAACGCCCCGGTGGCCTCGTTGAAGGCACCGGTGTCGAGCCACCGTCCCTGCCGCTCGATCGACTCCCGCCAGTCCGCCCCGTCGTCGGCGTAGGAGAGGCAGGCGGCGGCACCGCGGTAGTGCGCGATGAGGGCCGCGACGTCGGGGCGGGCCGTCGACGGGTCCGCCGCGGCCCGCGCGAAGATCCGGCGTCCGAGCCGGCGGAGCCCGACCTGGTACGCGATGTAGCCGTAGCCGGCCTGGCTGCGCGCGTACTGTTCCCCGGGCCCGGCCTGGACGGCCCAGAACAGCGCCCGCAGCAGGTGCAGGATGGCTCGCTCCGGCCGGATGCTCAAGATCCCGACGTATCCACCGGTTCCGTGCAGCCTGGCGAGGAGTTCGCACCGGCGTCGGGCGTCACCCGTCCGGCGCGGCCACCCGATCGCCTCCGTCACCCGCGAGGCGAGGAACATCACCGCCGTCGTCAGCACCCGTCCGGCCGCCGAGCGGGGCAGCGGGGCCGACAGTTCCGCAAGACCTCGTTCACAGGCGAGAAGGGCCTCGTCCCCCTGCCAGGTCGAGCGGTACACCTCGACGAGCAGCACGTAGATCCGTGCCCGGACGAACGGGTCCTCGGTCCGGGTGACGGCGGTCTCCAGCACCGTGACGGCCCGGGCGAAATCGCCGTCCTCACGCAGGGCGGTACCCAGCGTCAGGAGGAACTCCGCGGTCTCCCGCTCACCGCCGTACTCGGCCGCGTGTTCGAGGAAGGTGACGGCCGACGCCGGAGCGTGCTCGGCCAGGGCCTGCTCCCCGGCACGCCAGCAGGCCTCGAACACGGCGTCCGGGGTGCTCGACGGCTCACCGGCGAGATAGTGGTGCGCGACCGCGTACACCTGCTCGGGGTCCGGGCCCGGTGAGGGCACCCCGGCCCCGGCCCCGGTCGCCCGGCCCGGCGCCGAGCGTCCGTCGAGGACCTCGGCGATGCGCTGGTGGAGCCGGCGTGACGCCCCCACGTCCAGATCGTCCTGGAGGACCTCCCTCACCTCGTCGTGCAGGAAGACGTACCCGCCGTCGTCCCAGGGCTCGACGAGCCCCGCGGACACCGCCTGGAGCACGGCGTCGACGACCTCGCCGGAGGACCGCTGGCGGACAGCGGCCACCAGTTCGGGATGGAACCGGCTCCCGATGGCGGCCGCGGTGACGAGCACGTCGCGCACCTCGGGCTGGAGCGTCCCGATCCTCGTCAGGATCAGGCTGAGGGCGTCCTTGGGCAGTTCGAGGCGGTCGAGCCCCACGTCGTCCAGCTCCCAGGCGCCCCACGCCGGGTGGAGCAGCCCGTCGTCCACGATCGCCCGCAGGTATTCCTGCACCATGAAGGGGTTGCCCCCGGTACGCGTCGTCAGCATGCGGGCGAGGTCACGACCGGCCCTCATCCCGGGCAGGAACGTCGTCACGAGGTCGACGACACCGTTCTCGTCCAGCGGCTCCAGCACGATGTCGACCGCGGCGACCGTGGAGAGCGCGGTCAGCGCCCCCGACGCGACGGGTCCGAGGCCGTCGGCCCGGACCGTGCCGAGGACCATCAGGGGCACTCTGTCCAACTGGACGGCGAGCCGCTCCAGCACGCTCGCCGTCGCCTGGTCGATCCACTCCAGGTTGTCGATCAGCAGGACGAAACCGCCGAGGGCCCGGGCCAGATCGGTGAAGAAGCCCGCGACGGCGACGACGAACTGGTCCTGGCCGCCCACGGCCTCGGGTGTCTCCAGCAGTTCGGCGAGCCGCGGCGTCAAGGTTCCGAGCAGGCCGGCGGCCGGTCCGGCGGCGGTCCGGACCGCGTCGCGCAGCCGAGCGCGTTCGGCCGGCGGCCGCTGGTCGATCTCCCGCAGGAAGGCGTCCGTCCCCGAACGCAGCGGCGCCATCGGGACCGGGTCGTCCTCCTCGCCGAGGCCCCGCAGGACGGGGACGCCGAGGCCTTCCACCCGGTAGCCGAACTCGTCGACGAGCCTGCTCTTGCCGACGCCGGCGGCGCCCCGGACGACGCAGGCCTGCCCGCGGCCCTCCGCCACCTGCTGCCAGCAGGTGAGCAACCGGGCCAGTTCCGTGTCCCGGGCCGCGAGGGGACGGCGGGCCGGCGCCGCGACGCTCCGTCCGCCGGGCGCGGGGAGGTCCGCGTCGGGGTCCGCCTCAAGGACGCACAGGTCGTCGATGAGGTGCTCGCCGTCGGCGTACCGGTCCTCGGGTTCCTTCGCGAGAAGGGTCGCCACCACCGTCGCCAGGCCCCGAGGGGTGTCGGGGAGGAGCTCGGTCAGGTCGGGGGGCGGAAGCACGGCGTGCATCCGGAGCAGGTCGCCGACGTCGTCGGACAGGAAGGGGGGCCGTCCGGTGAGGCACTCGAACATCACCACGCCCAGCGAGTACAGGTCGGACCGGTGGTCGACAGGATGGTCGACGGGGTGATCGACGGCACTGCTCTGCTCGGGTGAGGCGTAGACGAAGGCGTCGACGGACACCGGGGCGGCCGAGCCGAAGCCGACGAGCCGGGCGGTTCCGTCAGGGGCGATCAGGATGGTGCCGGGCCTGATGTCACGGTGGACGATGCCGTGGCGGTGGACCGCGACGAGAGCCCCCAGGACGTCGAGGGCCAGCCGGGACACCCGTCGTGGTGACAACGGCCCGGTCGCGATCACGTGGCTGAGAGGCTCGCCCTCGACGAGGTCCATGATCATATAGGGGCGGCCGTCGAGCTCTCCGACCTCGTGGATCGCCGGGAGGTCCGGATGGTCGACCGCCGCCAGGAGGACCGCCTCGCGCCGGAAGCCCGCCACCACGCGCCCCGCGCCGTCCGGGACGCGGTCGAGGATCTTCATCGCGTACTCGCCGGAGCCCAGCCCGGTGGTCGCGCCGCGCCGCACCCGGTAGACGGAGCTGCCGACGTCCTGCCGCAGTTCACGGACGAGGGTGAACCCCGGCGGCACCACGCCCGAGATGTCACTCCCACCCGCTTGCTCCGCCCGCCGTGGCATCGGAAGACCGGAGCGGGAACCCGGACGGGCCGCGGGGTGGGGAGGAGAGCTCACGAGGGAGGTGTCGACCGTTCCGGCGCAGGGCTTGACGGCGCCGGGCGTGACGGCGCCGGGCAGCGCGCCCTCACCAGACGACGGAGCGGTTCCGGCCGTCGTGCTTGGCGGCGTAGAGCGCCGCGTCCGCCCGGTCGAGCACGACGTCGAGCTCGGCGACGGGACCGCTGGCGACGCCGGCGCTCACCGTCACCTCCAGGCCCTCGGCGAGATCGCGCCACGGATGGGCCCGGACGCGGCAGCAGACGCGCGCCGCGGCGTCCGCCCCCATCCGGCCCGTTCCGCCCGGCAGAGCGATCAGGAACTCCTCCCCGCCCCACCGGGCGACGACGTCGAGGGTCCGCACCGATCGCGTCAGCAGGTCGGCGAGCGCCTTGAGAACGGCGTCCCCGACGCCGTGCCCGAAACGGTCGTTCACCGCCTTGAAGTGGTCGACGTCGATGAGGACGAGGCTGACCTCGCCCCCGGGGAGGAGATCGCCGCAGAACCGGGTGAGGGCACGGCGGTTGGCGAGACCGGTCAGGGGGTCCTGTTCGGCGGAGGCCATGAGCGCCTCCGTCCGTTCCTCAAGGTCGCGTCTCTCCTCCTCGGCACCCGCCCGGGACCAGACCTGCTCCATGAAAGCGGGGACGTGCCGCCGGTGCCGCGCCCACAGGAGGTCGGCGAGGCGACGGGCGTCGTCCAGGGCGCCCTGGACATCACCTGCCCGCTGGCGGGCGAGGGAACGCAACCTCAAGGCGGTGAACAGCTCGGCGGACGGCGGGGTCCCGGGAGTCCCCGCCTCCAGCAACGCCACGGCCCGGTCGAGGTCGGCCACGGCGTCGTCGCTCCCGAGTTCGGCCAGGCACCGGCCGACGGACAGGTGCACGGCCCCGCGAACGGACGGCGCGGCGTCGAGATCCGCCGCCGCCCGCAGGACACCGGGCAGCAGCGACCACGCCCTCGCCGGGCGGCCACGGGCGCACAGGACGTCGGCGAGCAGCCGCGGCCCGTGGAGGCGGTGGAAGAGGTCGGAGCCCGGCCCGGTGGACAACCGGTGGGCCGCCCGCTCGGCCCGGTCGAGCAGCCGGGCCCGCTCCGGGTCCTCCCAGTCGAGCTCGACGGCCTGGGCGAGCAGCAGCTCGGCCGTGGCCGTCAGGGCGCCCGGCACGCAACTGTCGTGCTCGGTCTGCGCGTGCAGCGCCTCAAGAGCGAGTTCGTAGAAGTGCAGCGCCCTCGGATAGTCGATCAGCTGCCGGCACAGTCCCCCGAGGCGGACGGCGAGATGCGCCTCCGCGGTGAGGTCACGTTCGGCGTCTGGGCGCTCCCGGACGGCTCCGCCGAGGGCGACGAGGGCCCGGACCGCGGTGTCGAGGGCGACGGCGACGCGGCCCTCGCCGGCTGCCGTGTCCGCCGCCGCCGCGTAGTTCGTCGCGGCGGCGAGCGGCTCCCCGAGCTGCTCGTAGATCTCGGCGGCCAGCACGGCGTCCGTCACGGGCATCTCACCGCGGCGGTCCGGTTCCCCGGGCGCCACGGACTCCGCCGACGAGCCGTCAGAGGGTACGGCGAGGGGCAGGATCCCCGCCCGAGCGCTGAGGAGGCGCTGGCGGTCGTACTCCCCCGCGACCGGCAGGAGTCGCTCGACGGCCCGGAGCCACCGCCGCACGGGCACCACGCTTCCCTCTCCCGGAGCCACGGCGAGCAACCGGTCGACGGAAGCACTCACCCGCTCCGCGGCGACCAGATCGATCCGCGCAGGGACAGCGATGCATCCGATCCGGGCGACTGATAGGCAGTCCTCCATATACACAGAGTGCCATTGTCATTGCGTTCTGCACACGGAATCGGGCAAGCTACCCGAATTGGTGGCCCCGGGGATGGGCCGGAAGGTGATCCGGCCCCTCGCCCACCAGGGATGTCGTCCGGCAGGAGGTCTCAGGAGAGATCTCAGGAGGGGACAGGTCTCCCCGTGCCGGTCGTGGGCCAGGCACCCGGGATGGGCCGGGTGGCGCCCGGATCAGCCTCGCCCGACGCGTTCGCGACGGAGACATCGGGGACGAGGTCGGCCAACGGGGCCGGTCCGGCGCCGACGGAGCCGGGCCGGTGGCCGCGGTGCCCCATCACCCACCCGAGCCGCCACACGAAACGACCGGCGACGACGTGGTCGACGAGGTGGGTCCACGCGACCTTGAGACGACCGGGACGCCGCGACGCGCGCGCCGCGGGCGAAACGTCCGTCGCCGGCTCGTCCACCCCGGGAGGTCCGTACCGCTCCTCGAGCAGGGCGTGCGCCGCACCGTACTGACGGCCCTGGTCGTACATCGTCCGGAAGGTGTGCCGGAGGCGGACGTGGACGACGATCTCGGGACAGAAGGCGAGCGGGATGCCCGCGAGCTGCGCGCGCCAGCTGAGGTCGGTGTCCTCGAGCCAGCGGATCTGGGGGTCGAAGCCACCGATCGCGAGGAAGTCGGAGCGGTACATACCCATGTTTCCGCCCCCGGCGTGGGGCAGCCGGGCGCCGATGTCCGTCTTCTGCAGGTCGTCCTGCTGCTGGAGCGGCCGGGAGCGGAGCACCCGCGCGTCGTTGAGCCGGTACTTCTCGAAACGCCCGGCGACGAAGCGGTGGCCAGCCAGGGCGGAGGCCATCGTGCCGAGCCAGTCCGAGGCGACCTCGTCGTCCGCGTCGCAGAAGGCGACCCACTCGCCACGCGCCATCTGGACGCCGTAGTTGCGCGCCGGTCCGGCCCCCCGCACCGCGCTGGCGTCGATCAGGCGCAGCTGCGGGATCCTCGACCGATAGCTCTCCGCGACGGCACGGGTGCCGTCGGTCGAACCGTTGTCGCACAGGAGGAGTTCCCAGGGGACAGGGCAGGACTGGGAGGACAGCGCCTTCAGCTGGACGGCGAGGGTGTCCACGGCGTTGAGACACGCGATGACCACGCTGAGGACGGGCCGTGCGCCCGTCAAAGCGGTGCCGGGGTCGCTCTCGACCGACACGCGTCCTCCTCCCCCGGATCGAGCTAGCAGGACCGGACAGGCTACTTGAGCCGGCCGAGTGGCCCTACCACCCTCCCGGTATCCCTGTCGGCACTTTCCACCTGCCTCCACAGCTCGTGAGGAGCGCCAATCACGCGCCCCTCATCCGCCACGACGCAGAGTAACCCTACGTTAGACTCTAGCAGTCCATCTGCCGATTCGACGCGCTACCCGTAACACTGAGCGACACATTCCCCCGCAAGACCCTGGTGCGGGCCTGGCGACGGACACACAACGTCATGCGCGATGCTGGTGCCAGTACGGTAACCCTCTGGGCAGCAGCATCACGCCCACATCCGCGAAGACATGCGGACCCACCGGCCCGCGGTCCTGACCCGCTGGAGGAAACACCCGATGGCCACTGACCGTATCGGAGTGATCGGAGCAGGCATCGTCGGCCTCGCTGTGGCCCGGGAGCTCGGGAAGCTCCTCCCGGGCGCCGTGGTGACCGTCCTGGAGAAGGAGGACTCGGTCGCGACGCACCAGACCGGTCGCAACAGCGGTGTCGTGCACGCGGGCCTCTACTACGCCCCCGGATCCCTCAAGGCGACCCTCTGCCGGCGCGGCATGGCGATGCTCAAGGAGTACTGCCAGGAGAAGAAGATCGTCTACTCCGAGTGCGGCAAGCTCGTCGTCGCGGTGAACGCGGGCGAGCGGGCGGCCCTGGAGCGGATCCGCAAGCGCGCGACGGAGAACTGCGTGCCGGGCCTGCGCTCGGTGACCGCGACGGAGATCCGCGAGATCGAACCGCACGCCGCCGGCATCCTCGGCCTGCACTCCCCGCACACCGCGATCACCGACTACGTCGCCGTCGCCCAGGCGTACGCGGACGACGTCGTGCTCGCCGGCGGCTCCGTCCGCCTCAGCACCCCCGTCACCCGGATCAACCAGACCGGCAGCACCGTCCAGGTTCTGGCGGGCGGGGAGCGGTTCGAGTTCGACCACCTGGTCATCTGCGCCGGGCTCCAGTCCGACACGGTGGCGAAGTGGGCCGGGGACGACGCCGAACCGGCCATCATGCCGTTCCGCGGCGAGTACCTCATGCTCGTCCCGGACAAGACCGACCTGGTCAACGGGCTGATCTATCCGGTTCCGGACCCGACCTACCCGTTCCTGGGCGTGCACTTCACCCGGCACGTCGAAGGCTACGTCGACATCGGCCCGAACGCCGTGCTCGCCCTGGCGAGGGAGGGGTACAAGCGCACCGACCTCTCCCCGCGGGACCTCAAGGAGATCCTGACGTGGCCGGGCTTCCCGTCGATCGCGAAGCAGCACTGGAAGATGGGTGTCGGGGAGTACGCCGGGTCGTTCATCCGCAAGGTCTTCATGAACCGGGCCCGCCGCCTGCTGCCGTCCATCACCGACGCCGACGTGATGCCGGGCTCCTCGGGCATCCGGGCGCAGGCCGTGGCGAGGGACGGCTCGTTCGTCGACGACTTCTGCATCAACCACCTCGGCGCCGTCACCGCCGTCCGTAACGCGCCCTCCCCCGCGGCGACCAGCTCCCTGGCGATCGCCGAGCAGGTGGGCGAGCAGGTGGTGAAGCACGCCCGTTCGATCGGCGGGTGACGTCGGACGCACTCCGAGACGTCTCCACTCAGTGACCGAGAGTGACTACTCGTTCGAACCCCGAGCCGATGACCCCCTCTCGGTCACTGATGCAATCGAGTGCTCTTGCCACTTCAGGGTTTCTTAACGCTCCGTAATCGTAGAAAGTGAAGTGAGCGCATCCACCAAGGTCAGGGGGCCGGGGATGCCGACGCCAGGTACAGAACGTGGTGGAAGGACCCCATGAGACCCTTCACGACCAGACAGCGACAAGCCAGGACGACTTGCAACATTCCGGACAGGGGTGGGCAGGGTTCGGGACGCGGGGTCCGGGCCGGGTCTTTGGCCGTTCGCACCACACCGGGCGACGAAGCCGAACATAGTAGGAACGTCAGGACGTCCGCTGCGGCGACCAGCCGGGTGCGGGCAGCAAGAGCGATCGACGTGAACGAGGCCGACGACCAGACCGCACGCCTGCCGCGCCGGTACGGCGCGCCGCAGCAGGGGGGTACGAGGGTGACCGTTCCGGAGTCAGACCTTCCCGGTGGAAGGGACGATGACCGGCTGTCCGCGATTCCCGGCTCGACCCGCCCGGCGGGCGGTACCGGGGCCTTCGACTTCGGTCGGACCGGCTCCCCGGGCGGAGCCGGTGCCTCGCCGGTCAACGGTTCGGTGAACGGGTACGCCCGAGGTCCAGTGAACGGCGCGGGAAACGCCGCCGTCAACGGTTCGGCCGACGGCGCCGGCAACAAGTCGGTCAACTCCGGCCACGTCGACGCCGACGACGCCCCGGCCCCACGGCCGCCCGCCCCGCCGACACCGTCCTCCGGCGCCTTCCCGACCCAGGGATGGCCGCCCGCGCCCCCGACGCCGCCCTCCGGGCAGCCCGTGGCCCGTCCCGTCCCCCCGGCCGCCCGTCCGGCACCGGTCGGAGCCGTGACCGGCGTCCGGACGAACTGGCAGCAGACGTCGACCGCGACCCTCGCGGCGCCCGCCGTCCCGGCCGGTGTCGCCGCGTCCGCGCCGAACGATCTCGACCCCCTGGCGGCGGTCACCGGGCAGGCCGACGCACGGCGTCCCGGTGAGCACGGCAACGGCCGCATGGGCGCTCGACGGGCCAACCGGCCGATCCGCAGCGCCTCGGCCGCGGCGGCCGTGGTCACCCGCCCCGCCTGGGTCTTCGGAGGGTGGCTGCTGCGTGACGGCGTCCGCCCGCTGCTGCTCGGCTCCGACGTCCTGGCCTGCGGCCTCGCGACGGGCGTCATCGTGGCGACGACCAACATCTCCCCGCACTGGACCGTCCTGCTGTTCACCGCGCTGCTCACCGGCCTCTATGGCCTCGGCGGGCTGTACCGCTCCCGGTTGTCGCTGTCCCTGCTCGACGACATCCCCTCCCTCGTCGCCAGCTGGCTGTCGGCACTCGCCCTGACCGTCCTCGTCCAGTCGTCCCGGGCCCGCGCCGACTGGGGGACCGAGGACGTCAGCTGGAGCATGGTCGCGACGGCGATCAACGCCCTGGTCTTCCTGCTGGTCCTCCGGGCGATCGCCTACAACTTCGTCCGGATCGTCCGCCGGCAGCGCCGGGTGGCGCACCGCACCCTGATCCTGGGGGCCGGGCACGTCGGCGAGCAGCTCTCCCGGAATCTCCTGAAGCGCCCGGAGTACGGTCTCCAGCCGATCGGATTCGTCGACAACCATCCCCTGATCGACCCGGAGACCTGCTCGGTCCCGCTGCTCGGCGGCATCGAGGACCTCGCCGACCTGCTGGTCCGGGAGGACGTCCGCGACGTCGTCGTCGCCTTCGGCTCGGTGCGCGAGTCCGAGATGGTCGACATCATCCGTACGTGTGACCGCCTCCGGTGCGAGATCTTCCTGATCCCCCGGTTGTTCGAACTGCACCAGGTCGGTGCGGACATGGACACCGTGTGGGGGCTCCCGCTCGTCCGGTTGCGCCGGGCGACGCACCGCAGCGGCGGATGGCGGGTGAAGCGCGTGTTCGACGTCCTCTTCTCCCTCGGCGCCCTGCTGATCCTGTCGCCGCTCTTGATCGCCGCGGCGATCGCCGTCCGGCTCGAAGGCGGCCCCGGCATCCTGTTCCGCCAGGAACGTGTCGGTGCCGACAGCCGCCGCTTCGACGTCCTGAAGTTCCGGTCCCTGAAACCGGCGAACGACGAGGAGTCGGCGACCAACTGGAACATCAAGCACGACGACCGGCTCGGCCCCGTCGGCAAGTTCCTCCGCAAGACCTCGATCGACGAGCTCCCGCAGCTGCTCAACATCCTCCGCGGTGAGATGAGCCTCGTCGGGCCCCGCCCCGAGCGGCCCCACTTCGTCGCCCAGTTCCGCCAGGCCTACCCCCGCTACATCGCCCGGCACCGTGTCCCCTCCGGGCTCACCGGCTGGGCGGCCGTCCACGGCCTGCGAGGAGACACCTCCATCGCCGACCGCGCGATGTTCGACAACTACTACATCGAGAACTGGAGCCTCTGGCTCGACGTCAAGATCCTGATCCGCACGGTGGGAGCCGTGATCAAGGGACAGGGTGGCTGACAGCCCCTGAGCTCACGGCCTTGCCAGGGGCCACCGGTCCCAGGTATTAGGCTGCCCGCGCACGGGCTCGCGACGCCTCGACGCCGACCGTGATCCGCGCACGGTATCCGTGACCGCACCGCCAGCCGAACCGAGCACCGCCGCTAGGCGTTCCAACCGATGCCACGAAGCGAGGAGAGCATGACTCCCCCTGGAGACTCCGCCGGAACCACGGGCGCGACGTCCGTCGTGATCGACGGCCTGGACCTGTCGACCGTCCCTGTCGTCATCCTGTGCGGTGGCATGGGGACCCGGCTGAGGGAGGCGAGCGAGAAACTGCCCAAACCGCTCGTCGACATCGGCGGCCGCCCGATCCTGTGGCACATCATGAAGACCTACCGCCACTACGGGTTCCGGAAATTCGTGCTCGCGCTCGGGTACAAGAGCGACATGATCAAGCGGTACTTCCTCGACTACCGTGAGCACATGGCGGACTTCACCCTCGCCCCCGACTCGGAGGTACCGCGTTTCCACGGCGTCGGCGCGATGGAGGACTGGGAGGTCACCTTCGTCGAGACGGGGCTGAAGACCGCCACCGCCGACCGTCTCCGCCGCGTGTCCCAGCACCTCTCGGGCGAGCACTTCATGCTGACCTACGGCGACGGGATCGGCGACATCGAGCTCCCGCGGCTCGTACGGACCCACCTCGCCTCCGGACGCATGGGCACGGTCACCGCCGTCCACCCGGCCTCCCGGTACGGTGAGATGCATGTGAGCGGCGACCAGGTCGTCGAGTTCAACGAAAAGCCGACACTGGCGACAGGCTGGGTTAACGGCGGATTCTTCATGTTCCGCCGCGCGTTCATCGAGACGTACCTCGAGAACGACCCGGACATGATGCTCGAACAACGCCCGTTGCAGACACTCGCCAAGGACGGCGAACTGACCATCAACGGACACGAAGGGTTCTGGATGGGCATGGACACCTTCCGGGACTGGACCGAACTCAACGGATTGTGGGACAGCGGTAACGCTGCCTGGAAGGTGTGGAACGACTGATGCGCGTCCTCGTCACCGGCACCGAGGGATACCTCGGCTGCCTGCTCGCCCCCGTGCTCCTCGGCCGTGGTCACGACGTCATCGGCGTCGACACGGGGTACTACGCCCAGGGGTGGCTCTACAACGGGGTGCCGCAGACCGCCCGCACCCTCCGCAAGGACATCCGGCACATCACGCGCGAAGACCTCGAAGGCGTCGACGCGATCGTCCACATGGCGGAGCTGTCGAACGACCCGCTGGGTGAGCTGCTGTCCGACGTGACCTACACGGTCAACCACCGCGGGTCGGTGCGCCTGGCCGAGCTCGCGATCGAGGCGGGCGTCCAGCGCTTCGTCTACATGTCGTCGTGCAGCGTCTACGGCGTCGCCGAGGGCACCGTCGACGAGACCAGCCAGGTCAACCCCCAGACGGCCTACGCCGACTGCAAGACGCTCGTCGAGCGCGACCTGCGCAAGCTCGCCTCCGACACCTTCACCCCCACGTTCATGCGGAACTCGACCGCGTTCGGCGCCTCCCCGCGCCAGCGGTTCGACATCGTGCTCAACAACCTCGCCGGGCTCGCCTGGACGACGAAGAAGATCGCGATGAACAGCGACGGGACGCCGTGGCGCCCGCTCGTGCACGGCCTGGACATCGCCAAGGCGATCTACTGCGCCCTCGAGGCCCCGCGCGAGGCCGTCCACAACGAGACGTTCAACGTGGGCAGCAACGACCAGAACTACCAGGTCCGCGAGATCGCCGAGACGGTCGGCGGCGTGTTCCCCGGCTGCGAGGTCACCTTCGGCCCGGCCGGCGGCGACAACCGCAGCTACAAGGTCAACTTCGACAAGATCTCGTCGCAGCTGCCCGGTTTCTCGTGCGACTGGAACGCCGCCCGCGGCGCCCGCCAGCTGTTCGAGGTCTTCACCCACATCCAGATGGACGCCGAGACCTTCACCGGCCGTGGCCACACCCGCCTGAAGCAGCTCGAGCACCTCATCAAGACCCGGCAGCTGGACGCCGATCTCTTCTGGACGACGGACACCGCGCTCACCGAGACCTCCGGCCGGAAGTGACAACCAAATGATCATCACCACCACAGACGTTCCTGGCGTCGCGATCGTCGACCTCAAACTGCTTGAGGACGACCGCGGGTTCTTCGCCCGCAGCTTCTGCCGCCAGGAGTTCATCGACGCCGGCCTCGAGCCGCTCGTCGAGCAGTGCAACCTCTCGTACAACCACAAAGCGGGCACCCTGCGCGGCATGCACATGCAGGTCGCCCCGGCCCCCGAGGCCAAGCTCGTGCGGTGCACCCGTGGCGCGATCGTCGACCAGATCGTCGACATGCGTCCCGGTTCGCCCACCCGCGGCACGCACGTCTCGGTCGAGCTGACCGCGGACAACCGGCGCGCGCTGTACGTCCCGGCGTACTTCGCCCACGGCTACCAGACGCTCGTCGACGAGACCGAGGTCGTCTACCAGGTCAGCGGCGCCTACACGCCCGGCACCGAGCGCGGCCTGCGCTACAACGACCCCGCTCTCGGCCTGACCTGGCCCGTTCCGGTCGCCGTCATCAGTGACAAGGACCGGTCCTGGGACGACCTCGCCGTCCAGGAGGCCGACGGCCGCATCCTCCTCACCGCGGAGGGCACCAAGTGATCCTTGTCGACAAGGCGCTCCGCCGCCGCGCGGCCGAGGGCACGCCGATCCGCGTCGCGCTGGTCGGCGCGGGCTTCATGGGACGCGGTTTCGTCAACCAGGTGACCAACTCGGTCCCCGGGATGGTCGTCGCGGCGATCTGCAACCGCACCCTGGCCAACGCCGAGCGGGCCTACCGCGAGGCGGGGATCACGAAGTGGGCGACCGTCGATGACGCCCAGGCCCTCGCGAAGGCGGTCGCGGCGGGAACCCCCGCGATCACCTCGAACTACGCGGCGGTCACCGAGGCCGACGGCATCGACGCGGTCGTCGAGGCGACCGGCGCGGTCGAGCACGGCGCCCACGTCGTCCTCAGCGCCGTCGAGCACGGCAAGCACGTCGTCCTGCTCAACGCCGAGGTCGACGGCACGGCCGGGTCGATCCTGCGCAAGCGGGCCGAGGCGGCGGGCGTCGTCCTCACCGGATGCGACGGTGACCAGCCGGGCGTCCAGGGCAACCTTCTGCGGTTCGTCCACGGCATCGGGCTCACGCCTCTCGTCGCGGGCAACATCAAGGGCCTGCAGGACGAGTACCGCAACCCGACGACCCAGAAGGGCTTCGCGGAGAAGTGGGGGCAGGACCCCTACATGGTGACGAGCTTCGCGGACGGCACGAAGGTGTCGTTCGAGCAGGCTCTCGTCGCCAACGCGGCGGGCTTCACGGTCGAGAAGCGCGGGCTGCGCGGCGCCGACCACCGGGGACACGTCGACGAGCTGACGACGAAGTACGACGTCGACGAGCTCCGCGCGCTCGGTGGCGTCGTCGACTACGTCGTCGGCTCGCAGCCCGGGCCGGGCGTGTTCGTCCTCGCGACGCACGACGACCCGAAGCAGCGGCACTACCTCAACCTGTACAAACTGGGTGAGGGACCGCTCTACAGCTTCTACACCCCCTACCACCTGTGCCACTTCGAGGTCCCGCTGACGGTCGCCCGCGCGGTGCTCTTCCACGACGCCGCGCTGCAGCCGTTGGGGGCGCCGACCGTCGAGGTCGTCACCACGGCCAAGCGCGACCTCGCCGCCGGGCACCGGCTCGACGGCCTCGGCGGGTACGACACCTACGGCGTCTGCGAGCGGGCGGACGTCACCGCCTCCGAGCGGCTGCTGCCGATGGGGGTGGCCGAGGACTGCGTTCTCGTCCGCGACGTCCCCAAGGACGCCGTGATCACGTACGCTGACGTCACGCTCCCCGAAGGACGGCTCATCGACCGGCTTCGCGAGGAGCAGGCCGGTATGACCGACCGCTGGCCCGCTCCCTGGGCCTGAAAGACCCCGTCCCGGTGACGACGAGCGGCCGTGCGCCTCGCACCGCGCACGGCCGCTCGTCACCCGGGTGAGAAGTACTCCACCAGTGACGGACGACAGACCAGCCGGAACGACGAGGACGACGTGACGCAGGAGCTCGGGGCAGTACCGACGGAAGCCTTCACCTACGAGGTGGTACTCGTGACGTACCGCAGCCGGGATCTGGCTGCGGAGATGTTCGAACGTCTGCCGGACGACGTCCGGATCGTGGTGGTCGACAACTCGAAGGGCGTCGACGGCGTTCCCGAGCTCGTCGCCGGACGCCCGGGCGCCCGGTACCTCGAAGGCGCGGGGGAGGGGTTCGCGCGCGCGGCGAACGCCGGGGCGCGGACGTCGACGGCGGACGTCGTCCTCTTCCTCAACCCGGACACGACGCCCGCGGTGGAACAGCTGGAGGCCCTCGTCGCCGATCTCGCCGCCGATCCCGGGCTCGGGGCCGTCGCGGCGACCACGGTCCGCCCTGACGGCCGCGTCGAACTCGGCGTCGCCGGCTGGGAGCCGACCGCGAAACGGGCGTTCGTCCACGCCGTCGGGTTGCACACCGTGTTCCGGTCGTCCGGGCTGTACGCGCGCCCCACGCCGTACCGGCCCATCAGGGTCGACTGGATGACCGGTGCCTGCCTGGCGGTGCCCCGCGAGCGGTTCCTCGCCCTCGGGGGCTTCGACGAGGGCTTCTTCCTCTACAACGAGGACATGGCGTACGGACGGCGGGTCCGCCTCGCCGGGCTGCGGCAGCGGCTGCGCACCGATGTCCTCGTCCCGCACGTCGGCGGTGGTTCGGGCGCCGCCCGGACCCGTATGTTCCAGATGCGTGGCGCCTCGATGGTCGCCTACGTCGCCGACCACAATCCCCCGTCGACCGTGCTGGGGCTTCGGATCGCCCTCAGCCTGGGGACCCTGGCCCGTTCGTTCGTGGCCCGGGCACGGGGCAACTCCGATCTGGCGGCCGAACACCGTGCCTATGTACGAGGGCTCTGGTCCGGCGCCCCCGACATGTCGTGAGGGTCAACCATGCCAACCATCACCGTTCGCTGTCGCTCGGTCGCGAAATGCCGACCCTATCGCCGGAACGGGGCTGTCCCCCGTCCAGATGAACGCCCAACAATGGGTCAACGCAACTCAACCCTCCGACGACGTGCCCTAGCCTGGAGCCATGAGCCCGCTGGATCAGGACCCATCATTCATCACCAGTCATCCCCATGGCATCATGTCGCACGGTGACGGAATGGCGCCTTTGTCGCGCAACACGGACGCTGGATTCGACCCCGAGCTCGAAGGCAGCAGTTACCAGACCGCGCCGATCACGTCGCTCGCGATCGCCCGGTGGACCTGGTCCGCGATCGGCGCGGTCGTCGGGGTGATGCTGGGTTTCCTGAGTTCTCTCGGCGGCGGCTTCCAGGCGACCGCGACCCTCCAGGTCGTCGGCGACATGAACGCGGACGACGCGTCGTCGATCGGCAAGACCCTCGAGGCGCTCGCCAGTTCCGACGCGGTGCTCCGGATCGCCGTCGTCTCGCTGCGCTCCGGTGGCAACCGGGCCGCGGAATACGCGGCGGCGGGCGGGAAACTCCCGGCACAGGGGCCCAACAAGGACGAGACGGACGCCAAGGACTACCTGAGCGCCGGGCTCAAGGCGCTCTACACCGACGGCACCAAACTCGTCGAGATCAACGTCACCCGGGCCGAGGGCAAAGGCCAGATCGCCGGTATCGAGGCGAACGCGATCGCCAACGCCGTCCAGACCAAGATCCAGCAGGACGCGGACGAACACATCAAGAAACTCGAGGCCGATTTCGACAAGGCCTACGGAACCCGCGGCGGCGGAGCGCTCGTCACCGCGACGGACCCTGAGATCGACAGCGTCCGGAAGGCCCTCGGCGACCGCAAGGCGCAACTGCTCTTCGTGGACAAACAGTCGGTCCAGGTGATCCCCGCCGTCCACGCCTTCCCCGCCGGGATGTCGCAGACCGTCTCGGCGCTGATGGGTGCCGCGGGCGGAGCGTTCCTCGGGGCGCTGGCGGCCGTCGCCGCCGGGGCCGGGCGCCACAAACCCCACAGTCCCCGCGAATTGATGTCCCTGGCTCCGGACCTCACCGTCCGCACCACCGTCCAGGCGGGTGAGCTCGCCGGGCGCGTGATGGAGACCGACCGTCGGTCCGTCGCCGTGCTCGCCATGCCCGACACACGCTTCGCGGCGACCCAGCTCGGCATGGCGATCGCCCACCATCTGCGCACGCACGGCGCGACCGTCGCCCTCGTCGACCGGGTGTCGGAGTTCTCGCCCAACAGCTCCGCCGAGGACCGCCTGTGGGCGCTGCGTCGTGACGTGCGGCGGAACATCCCGGCGAACTTCTCCGCCGACATGCTCGTCGTCGTCTGCGGCGCCGACGAGGAGGCCCTCAGCCTGATCGCCGGTCAGTCCGACCTGTTGGTCGCCGTCGTCGCCAAGCAACGGCGCACCCTCCTGGCCGACATCCGTCGCACCGTCGACGCCGTCCGCATCTCCGAGCCGGTCGTGGTGCTCGCCCGATGAACGGCGGGCCCCGTCAGCCGGGCCACGGCCGGGACCGGGACCGGTGGGATGACGGTTCGGGTGAGGGTGGGCGTGCGCCGAGCCCCTTCGACGAGCACGGGCGGCTCGTCGGGGGACGTCGGCGCACCGGCAAGACGGGAGCTCTCCCCCTCGGGATGACCCCCTCCGGGTCGATCGCGATGAACTGGCAGCATTCGGGGTCGATCCCCGTCAACCAGCCCAAGGGCGTCACCGGCGGGCTCACCCTGACCGGTGGCATCTCGCTCGGGTTGCGTCGCAAACGCCCACCGCGGCTGGCGTTCGACCCGGTGGTCCGGGGCCGGGGTCTCGCCCGGCTGAGCCGCCACCCGGTGCCGACCACCCAGAGCGAACTCCAGCGGGCCGTCGTCCGCTGGGTCGTCACGCTCTGGATCATGATCGTGCTGCTCCAGAGGTTCCAGCTCCCCGGTCAGCCGATTCCCCTCATCCTGCCGCTGACCCTCGCCTGGTGCCTGTACGGGCTGGTCCGGGGCGTCCTGGAACTCGACAGCCACCGTTTCGCCGGGTGGATGGCCATCACGGGCCTCAGCGCGGTGTTCATCCCCCTCCAATCCGTCTTCGTCAACAAGGTCTTCACGAGCCCGATGTCGTGGGGCCTGCTCCTGACGATCTGGTTCATGTTCGTCTTCCGGTTGGTGGACCGCCGCCGTTCGACCTTCGTGATGGCACTGCGCGGCATCGTCAAGGTCTGCATGTGGTTCGCCCTCCTCGTGATCGTGATGTTCGCCAGCCAGCTGGTGTTCCCCTACCAGGACTGGTTCGCCATGGTCTTCCCGGAGAACATCCGGCTGACTGACTTCACGATCGCCTACCCGATCTCGTACGGCTCCCCGTGGTACAAGGCGAACGGCTGGATCGGGCTCGAACCCTCCGTCGTCTCCTTCCAGCTCGGGATGGGCCTCGTCTCGGCGGTCCTCCTGCGCTCGACGATGCCGGTGATCCTCCTGATCGGCGTCGCGATCCTCTGCACGACCGCCGGC
>JAUPKQ010000019.1 GCA_030837345.1 Actinomycetota bacterium
CTCGCTTTCGATGACGACGAATTTTCCTGGGGGGCATGGGTCTGCCCGGCGATCCTTCGGCGCGGGGCCCTGTCGGGGGTGTGCACGGGGAGCCCGGCGGGGACCCCCCAGCGGGGACGGCCCCGGGATCCCGGAAGAACCCGAGTGTGACCCCGGCGGGCCCCTTCTCCGTTCTACCTCCCGAGTGCTCCGGCCGCCGCAGTCCCCGGATCCGTCGCCGTCCATGGAAGGATCTTCCCTTGTCCTCACAGCCGCCCCTCGGGTCCACGCCACTCGAAGGTGGGTCCCTGCCGACGGGCCAGGGGGTGGCCGACCGGCTGTCCGCTCCCACGACAGCGCGTTCTGTGGGCGGCGGGATTCTCACGGTCCTGGCCTGCGGTCTCGTGACGGCGGCTCTCGTCACCCCCAACACGTCTCGTCTGCTCACGCCCGCGGCGTTCGTGCGGGTGCCTCTGGAAGGGCTCCTCGCCGCCGGCTTTCTGCTCCTTCTGCCAGAGCGTGTGCGGTCGATGGCGTCGGCCCTGATCGGAACGCTGCTGGGGTCGCTGCTCGTCGTCAAGCTCTTCGACATCGGATTCTTCACGGTCCTCGCCCGGCCGTTCGACCCGCTGAACGACTGGGAGCTCCTGGACGACGCGACGGGCTTCCTCCGTGAATCGATGGGCCCCACGGAGTCAGTCATGATCGTCACCGGGGTCGCCGTCCTCCTCGCCGGGATCCCGGTCCTGACGGTCGCGGCCGTCCGCCGGATCGCCGGGGCCGCCGTCCGCCATCGAGGTGAGGCCACCAGCGGTGTCGCGGTGCTGGGTCTCGTCTGGACGACCTGCTCCCTGGCGGGGACACACGTCGTCCCCGGGGTTCCGGTCGCGTCGAGGAGTGCCTCGATCCTCGCCTCGGCCAAGGTGCTCGCGGTGAAGGCGGGTCTGGACGATCGCCGGACGTTCTCCACGGAGATCGCCTCGGACCCCTTCCGTCACCTCCCGGCCGATCAGCTCCTGGCGGGCCTTCGGGGCAAGGACGTCCTCGTCGCCTTCGTCGAGAGCTACGGGCGTGACGCGGTGGAGAACCCGAGGATCGCGCCCGGCGTCAACGCCGTTCTCGACGACGGCACGCGGCGCCTCGCCGCGAGGGGCTTCTCGGCCCGGAGCGGATTCCTCACCTCACCGACGGCAGGGGGCGGCAGCTGGCTGGCCCACACGACCTTTCTGTCAGGCCTCTGGGTCGATGACCAGCAGCGCTACCGCACCGCCGTCTCCAGCGACCGCCTGACCCTGGGCGGCGCCTTCCGCCGCGCCGGCTGGCGGACGGTCGGCGTCGTCCCCGGGGTGACCAGGGCCTGGCCGGAGGGGCGGTTCTTCGGCCTCGGCACCGTCTACGACTCGCGGGACCTGGGATACCGCGGCCCGCACTTCGGCTGGGCCCCCGTCCCGGACCAGTACACGCTGCTCGCCTACGAGCGGCTGGAACGCGGGAGGCCCGGACCGGGGAAGCCGGGCCGAGGCCCGATCATGGCCGAGATCCCCCTCGTCTCCAGCCACGGGCCGTGGGCCCCGCTCCCGAAGATGATCGGCTGGAACGCCGTCGGCGACGGATCGGTGTACACGGCGATGGCGGCCTCGGGCGGCACCGCGGACGACGTGCTGAAGGACACCGAGCGCGCGCGCCCCGCCTACCAGGCCTCGATCGAGTACTCCCTGAGCAGCCTGATCTCGTACGTGGAGACGTACGGCGACGACGACACCGTGGTCGTGTTCGCCGGCGACCACCAGCCGGCCCCTCTGATCACGGGGGAGGACGCCGGCCGCGACGTCCCCATCACCGTCGTCGCCCGGGACCGGGCCGTGCTCGACAGGACGTCCGGCTGGGGCTGGGACGACGGCCTGAGGCCGGGTCCGTCCGCCGCCCGCTGGCCGATGAGCGCCTTCCGGGACCGTTTCCTCACGGCGTTCTCCTCATCGAGCCGGAGCGACCGTCCCTTCGCCGGTCCTTCGCTGAGGTAGGTCTTCCGGATAAAGCGTTGGCGGGGAGCGACCCGAGCCTGATCATGGCGTGGTGAACGACTACCGAACCGTCAACCGCGCCAACTGGGACGATCGTGCCCCGGTCCACGCGGCGTCCCGGGCGTACGGCCTGGCCCGCTTCGCCGAGGATCCCGGGTACCTGAGTGACGTCGTCCGCTTCGACATGGCGAGACTCGGGGACATCACCGGGGTGGAGGGCGTCCACCTTCAATGCCATCTCGGCACCGACACGGTCTCGCTCGCCCGGCTCGGCGCCCGGATGACGGGTCTGGACTTCTCGGGCCCGGCCCTGGGCCACGCCCGTGCGCTCGCGGAGTCGGCCGGTCTCGACATCGGGTTCGTCGAGGCGGAGGTGTACGACGCCGTCGAAGCCCTCTGCGGGCGCCGGTTCGACCTTGTCTATACGGGGATCGGCGCGCTCTGCTGGCTGCCGGACATCCGGGCCTGGGCCTCGGTCGTCGCCTCACTGCTCGCACCGGGAGGCCGTCTGTTCCTCCGGGAGGGACATCCGATGCTGTGGGCGGTGGACGAGTCCCGGTCCCGTGCCGACGGCCTCCTCACCCTGGAGCTCCCGTACTTCGAGCGGGAGGAACCGACGGTCTGGGACGACGGCGGTACCTATGTGGACGCGGACATGACCATCGAACACGGCCTGACCTATCAGTGGAACCACGGTCTCGGAGAGATCGTCGGAGCCCTCCTCGCCGAAGGCCTCATCCTGACAATGCTGGAGGAGCACGACAGTGCCCCCTGGGACGTCCTTCCGGGACGGACGGTGCGGAACCAGGCCGGCGAGTTCCGCCTCGCGAACCGTCCCTGGCGACTGCCGCTGACCTACACGCTCCAGGCGGTGAAACCCGTGGACGGCGTCCTCGATCCTCTGGGTGGATAGGCGAGTGACTCCGATCGTCAGTGGTGTGTCCGCGTGGCGTGGGATGGGTGTGGGGCGCTGGTCGTCGTCGGTCCGACGGCGTGGTGGGAGCACCGGCCATGGTCACCCGGAACGAAGTGTTTGATCGACAGTGGACTTTTCCCTGGTTTCCCGGTGATTTCGTTCCGGGTGATCAGGCGTTGAGCCATTGCGCGGACCGGTGGGGATCAGTGTGTGCGCTCACCGTCGTGATAACGACGGCAAGTGCACGCGTTGATTCCTTCATGGTGGGGTGGCGGGTCAGCTACCCGGTGGCGGTGTCGGTGGGGCGAACCCGGCCGCCACGAACGGTTCGTGTGCCCAAGAACCGAACACCACACCCGACGATCCTGACGGACCCTGCAAGGCGGAGAGGTTGATCGCCCAGGACGGAGGGGCTGATCACCCGGAACGAAGTGATTGATCACTCGGAACGAAATCACCGGGAAACCAGGGAAAAGTTCACTGTCGATCAAACACTTCGTTCCGGGTGACCATGGCCGGTGCTCCCACCCCATCGCCGGACCGACAACGACCAGCACCACACGCTCACCACACACCCATCCCACGCCACGCGGACACACCACTGACGATCGGAATCACTCGTCCGGCTCTTCCTTCGAATCCGCCCGGGCGTGTCGATCGTCGAATGAACGGATCGTGCGCGAGGGTGAACGCAACGTTGCAGGTGGTGGCGGGGGTTCTCAAATTGAACGATTCAAAACAAAGGGTTAACAGAGACCTGATGTTCCCTGGTGGTTTGACGCGCAAGGTTCGACCGGTGAGCCAGCGACACGAGATCCCTGCGCGTCGATCCCGGACTCTGGATCACGGGGCGCAAAACACCAATAACGGGGGAGAACAACCCATACAGGACTTCCTGTCTCAGCCGTGCCGGAGCCCTTACGGGACTGCCGGGCCTGCTGCCGACGCGCCCTATGGGGGTACTCCTTCCTATCCGGCTGATCCGTACGGAGTCAGCCCGTCTTCGCCGGATAGTCCGTATGGAGGAGGCTCCTCCTCCGCAGAAGACCCGTACGCGGGTGCC